>JAAXUD010000797.1 GCA_013336205.1 Lentimicrobium sp.
TTAATAAAAACTTACTGCATACAGCAGCTTAACGTCAGCTTCGTTCCTCAGCCGAACGCCAGGCGCCAAAAACGTTGACAACAAGTATAGAAAACCAGGGACACCGACAATTTTGAAATTATTATGAGGGAAACAAAAACATTACAATCTGAATACATAGCACGAATCAACAAGACATTTGATTACATAGAATCGAATCTTGAGAAACCAATGACATTGGAAGAGTTGGCGACAATTGCCAACTTTTCGAAATTTCATTTTAACAGGATATTTCAGTCAATTGTAGGAGAAACCCCATTCCAGTTTATTTTAAGGGTCAGACTCGAAAAAGCTGCAATGCTTATCAGTACAAATAACAATGATAGTATCACTGAAATAGCCTATAAATGCGGTTTTTCTGACATATCAATATTTTCCCGGAACTTTAAAAATTATTTTCAAATATCTGCATCACAATACAAAATAAAGAAATCAAATAATAGCAATTTAAGTCAACAGGATAGCAATAGTCGTCAAAGCGATGAGAAACCAACCCTGTATTTTTGTCCTGAATTAAAAACCATTAAATGGAGGACAAATATGAAATTAAACAAAAGTGTGGAAGTCAGAGAACTTCCGAAAATGACAGTTGCTTACATCAGGCACATTGGTCCATACAAGGGCGATGATAAACTATTCGGGAGAATCTGGAATAGATTGTTTACCTGGGCGGGACCAAGAGGTTTAATAGGTGGTAAAGACTTCAAATCGTTGGTTATTTATCATGATGACCCCAATGTAACCATCGAAGACAAGCTTAGAATGAGTGTTTGCATTACGGTGCCTGCTGAAACGAAAGTGGATGGAGAAATTGGAAAAATGGAAATTGAGGCAGCTAAGTATGTAATTGCCAGATTTGAGCTATCCGCTCAGGATTTTCAGGAAGCATGGGCCTGGGTTTACGGAGAGTGGTTTCCGGCAAGTGGCTATCAACCGGATGATAAACCTTGTTTTGAAATGTATCCCGAAGAGCCAAAAGACGGGAAATTTATCGTTGACATTTGTGTTCCTGTGAAACCAATTTAACAAACCGGAGAACTTGCCTTTTGGCAAGTTCCCTTTCTTAATACTTTATTATGGGCTATTACATTGAATTAGATAAAATTCCAATAGACGATTATCGTAAAAAACTGGAATCAGCATATTTGCCACCGGGTAGAATGATTCTTAAAGACAAATTGGATGAGCGATTTGATTATTTTAAGAATATCGGGATTGAAAATGTCAAAGGACTGATTCAATTGCTTAAAAAAAAGGACAAGTTTGCAGAACTATCAAAGGTTGAATGTTTTTCCGATGAGTATTTAACTATTTTGCTTCGGGAATTAAAAAGTACGCTGCCAAAACCAAATAGGATTGATGATTTCACCGAAATAGCAAAAGATACGATTAGCCGTTTGGAGAAAACCGGAATTTCAAATACAGCAAATCTATATGACAAGGTCATTAAAAAGTCAGATAGACAGAAACTTGCAGATTCAACAGGAATAAAATATCAGGACATTCTGGAATTAACCAAACTAACCGATTTGTCAAGGATTAAATGGGTTGGAGTGACTTATGCACAGATGCTTTACGATTTAGGCGTGGATACCGTTGAGAAAGTATCTGAAGC
Source organism: Lentimicrobium sp. (assembly GCA_013336205.1). Classification (GTDB taxonomy): domain Bacteria; phylum Bacteroidota; class Bacteroidia; order Bacteroidales; family Lentimicrobiaceae; genus Lentimicrobium. The sequence continues at coordinate 1,655 of JAAXUD010000797.1, forward strand.
TGACCCGATTGATTTACATGCAAAGATTAATCACCTGATAAAGGAAAAAAATATTTTCAAAGGGGCAATAGGATTAAATGACGTGAAAATATTAATAGAATCAGCAGGTGAATTGCCTTTGGAAATTGAATATTGAGAGATGGAAGAACACCAGTCGCCAGCAGTGCCTGTGTATTATTTCCGGAAAAGTGCTAACTTAGAGCGGTTTAGCACGCTTGTAAAAGTTGTTTTGCTGACAAAACACGGTTTACGAAATATGAAAATCAGGTTATTTTGTTTTCTCGGACTCATTGCATTATCAATCTCCTGTGATAAGGATAATATTGCTATTGAAACCCAAT
>JAAXUD010000798.1 GCA_013336205.1 Lentimicrobium sp.
CAGGCATCAAGGTTTAGGTTTACCGGCTGGTCTTCAAAAATATTAATATTTCCTGAGCCGTAAAATCCAAGGTTGGCATAGGTGCGCGCAATAGCACCCATATAGCGGATGCGATCGCGCTTCCAGTAGCCGATGTGAAATGCGCCCGCAAGCCAGGTGCCATTCTGGGTTCCTCCTCCCAGGATACCTGACATGCTGGGGGGCCCCTTTTTAGCCGAATAGGAAGAGTGGAAATAAACAGCGGCTCCGGCGGCACCATATCCGACAGCGGGTTCTGTTATAATGGTCGGGACAATAAGAAAGCCTCGTTTATTCAACAGAAAGTTGCTGATATCAAAAGCACGATCGAGGCTGTCGCGAAAAACGGCCAAAGGCTTATGACTCTCCTGTGCATAGGTTTTACTGCTGATGAATGCAAGAATTGCGAAAATAAGTATGTAGCGCGTTTTCATAAGCATTTGTCGATATTTATAACCAAAGATGAAACAGATACACTGGTGTAAAGCTCAAGTCTAAAGTCCCAGGTCTAAAGGAGGAAATCGGTTTAGTGATAGAACTCTCATTTTATTCGATGCCACATTTTACGCTTGACATAACATGGGTGTTTCATTACAAAATTCAGAAATACTATCGGATTAAAAAAAGATAATACCATTTATTTGTAAGCCTCCGGGCATGAACTTCTTTTCTGCCGGCGTTTCGCTGCCTAACTTTGCATCAAAAAAAACATGACATAAACCGAAAAGAAGGCGTCGATGCAAGCGCGGGGAGATTGCATCGGTTGTTCTAAAGTTATATCATCGTTGTACCGCGTATTCCTTCAGGCTTATGTTGGCTTCTGATTGCACTATTATTTTTATCCAACCCAGGTGATCAACTTTGTGCGTGAATTTAAAGCCAATATAGATTTCCTGACCAAAGGGCATCTTATGGCAATCGAATTCGTAATAGCTGGAACAGCGATAAACAGTATCGTTTTCAAAATAATCCAACAACGGACTGTTCCATTGGTAAATAAATGAAACAGTTTCTGCTGAGAAGGTATCTGTAAGTCTTAGTTTGTCGTTCTTGTTGAGATCTAAAGCATGGAAAGCATTACCGATGCTGATGATCTGATCTGTCGTATTTTTTCTCCGGCAACTGTAATAATCGGTTATTGACTGGTAATTATTATATTCATCCGAGAAATTCCCGATTACCCTGTTCATAAATACTGTATCTGTTGTATAAACACCATAGAAAGTGGTGTGTTTGTTAAGCGATTGTACTTCAGACATATAACGAATGCCCATTCCCGGAGAGCCATACATTACAACCAATAACCTGAGGTCGGCTGAATCATTCTTGTCGAAATCGAGCAGGATTTCTTCATAACCATTGTAGGGCGGATCTATAGTTTTTACCGTGCCATCAACATACATGTCTTTGTAGTTGCCTATGGTTATTTCATTGCTTAAAGGTCCGGAATCATTGTCTTTGCTGCAGGAGCACAAAAGCAAAACTATAAACCATCCCGGAAAAATTAATCGTGGAAAATGCCTGTAACAGCAGCGGAATAAACTGTTCAGGCCAAAACCGGGTCGTATCGGGTTCATTTATTTGCTTAAAATGATCACCTGATCAATTACTCAAAGTTACTAAATTCCAGGCTTATTGTCAATTATTCCTGTAGCATAAACACATTAGCAAGCTTTCAAAATGAGCTTTTTAACTCGGTACAAATCCGATCATCACAATTAATGCGAAAGGAATTTTCTGAAAAGTATAGTCTGAAACCTGCTAAATGCGATGGCTTAACTGACAGGAAAATGAAAACGGAAGCCCTGCAATTACAAGGCCCCCGTTTAATTGATGGGTTAACCGATGTTTTATTGTTTAACGATTAATTTCGTCATCAGTTTATTACCTGAGTAAATGCGCAGCAGGTAAGATCCTGCTTCAAGCCGGCCCAGGTCAATAAATCCGTCAACTGTTTTAAATTGCATCAATA
>JAAXUD010000014.1 GCA_013336205.1 Lentimicrobium sp.
CTCATAACAGAGTTTGCGAAGGGCTTGTCTGATCTCTGTTTACACAATAATCCTACCCTAAACAATCATTCTTAAAAACTGACTAAAGTCAAATAATCAGTTCACAAAGACTTTTGTACTGGCGCTTCCATTGTTTGACTTAACATTCAGCAGATAGGTTCCGGCAACACAATCACTCAGATCGATTGATTCATCAATATTGGAAGTTGCGGCTACTCCGCGGGAAAAAATCGTCTTACCGCTCATGTCGTTGATCGTTAATTCAAGCGGAGAAACTTTATCGAGTGAAGCTCCTACCTTAAAAATTCCATTCGAAGGGTTCGGATATATGTTCAATGATCCCTTCAACTTACTGTCTTCAACAGCCGTAGGCTTTGACAATTCAAACCAGTTGATATTAAATTCACCCGAAACTGCGTACAACCGGAGGGTTTGGCTACCCTGGGGCAAATTTATCCTGACCTGAAGGTTTTTCCAGGTCTGCCAACCACCGGTTGAAGGGAAAACTGCAGATCCGACAAAAGTAAAATCTGTACCTGAGCCAATGCGGACATCGAGTTTTCCGATAGTGGAAGTGGTGGCATACCGCAGGTCGAGTGCATACTCTCCGGCCTCAGGCACATAAATCAGGTAGTCCAGATAATCGCCCGGATTGGCAAAACCGATATTCAGTCCGCCACCGGTATCCGTACAATCCTCCAACTGAAATCCATTATTAAAAAAGAAGGCTTCGGCCTGAATTTTTGCAGGAATGTTAAACCTTGGCGGTAAATTGTTTTTAACATCCTTGTCAGAAAACGCTTCTAATTGCGAGCTGCCGGTTAAGACAGAAGTCCCGGAGTAAGAAATTTTCGCCAGTTGCTGATAGCGGATTTCGGTTTGCAGGCTTACAATAATACCACGGTTATTCTCAGGATCAGCAATTACAGATTCAACAACGAGTTGTTCTCCGCCGGTTGTTACCTGGAAATCGGCTGGCACTGCGGTGAAAGAAGTGATTTCCTTGTTCAGAGTGATATGAATTTCATCGCCATCAGTGGATGTAGCGGCAGAAACAAACTGAAAAGGGACAGAACTGACAGGCATTGGGTTGGTGAAACTCAGGTAGTTGAAATTAGACCCGGCTCTGTCGAACATCAGCCGCAATTTATGCGTACCTGCCGGAAAAATAATATTGCTGATGGTGGAGGTATTCCAGGTTTGCCATCCTCCCGTTATGGGAAGGGTGTGTGGCCCGCTGACATCTAAACCATCAACCAGGAGTCTGACAATAGCAGGAGAACCCGAAGCAGAGGCAGAGCGGAATGATACTGTATAAGCGGCCGCGGTATCTGCCTGAAGCGTAAACTGAAGCCATTCCTTAGCATTGGTATAGCCAACATTGTAGCCATTACTTCCGGCATCTGTATCCGAACATTTTTCAATATCCACCCCATCATTGCGGTATTCCCAACCGGCATTCCAGTTGACAAAAACGTTGGTATTCAGCCTGTAATTGGCAGTATCCGTATCCCAATAGGCCGATGAACACCGGCCCAGATCGTAATTAACTGCATGAACCGGTTCACCGGGATGATAAATTCTGAAAGGAATTGTAGTTGTCGAGAATGGCTGCCTGATCATGGCATCGATTACATCGTGTTTTACCTTGCAGTTCTCTATACGATGACTTTCGGCCCAATCCATCACTGCCGCAAATGCCTGATCGGCAGTCATTACCGGACTGCCGGTTTTCCAGAAGCTGATAAGGTTGTCGTAATTCTGAGGGGCGGTAACCTCAAGTACATTGTTAATACCATCCTTTTTCACCGGCCACCACGACCAGCCAATTTTGTTGGTTTCGCTCAGCACGATAAGGTCGGTGAACCAGGAGTTGGAATTTTCGCCGGTCTCACCCAGCCAGATCGGCACATTGAAATTATTCCGGATTGTTTTCATCCAGTCAATGGAGGCGGGCGTATTATAGTTCCAGTATTTATGAAAACTATAAACCATATTGTTATCCCATGAAGGAGTTAAGCCGGTATAATCGTTTGCAAACCAGTTACCTTCAATAATGATCATATGGTTGGGGTCAACGGCACGCACTGCGGTGGTTATCTGCTGATAGAGTTGTTTCAGCAGGGTACCGCCGGGTAAATCCCAGTTTGGTTCATTGATCAGGTCATAACCACCCATCCAGGGTTCTGTTGCATAGCGAGCGGCCAGTTTACCCCATAGAGCCACCGTTTTGCGCCTGTTTTCAGGGCTTTCCCAGAGCGAAGGTTTGGTATCGTCATAATCGGAGATATTGGAATCGTGCCCCTGACCGCCCGGAGCTCCATGAAGATCAAGAATCAGGTACATCTGATTGTCTGCGCACCAGTCGAGCAGGCTATCGATTCGTACAAAACCATCTTCGAGCCAGGTATCCTGACCTACAATAGGTTCATCTTCAATAGGCAGCGTAAACCATTTGTAATGCATGGCTACGCGCACACTGTTAAATCCCCATACTTTCATTGAATCGACATCTGTTCGGGTGAAATGATTGTCTAACCAGGCCTCATAAAAGGTATTGGTATTCTCAACACCGATGGTTTCAATCAGCTTCTCCCTGAATTCATGCTGTGTTCCTGCGAAATCAGCAGTTTTCATCATATAGCCTTCCTGAAGCATCCAGTTGCCGGTGCCAATGCCACGCAGGATAATCTCCTGTCCATTGCCATCGTGTATATATTTGCCATTGGCATGAAGATACCCCTGAGCGTTCAGTACACCCGTAAAACCGGGCAATAAGCAGGCAATAAGAAATATTTGGATCAGTTTTTTCATGAAAGTGGGTCGTTAATTATAGTAATTCTGAGTTTTCCCGGACTGTTCAGCCACTAAAGTGACAAACAAAATTAATAAGCAAACTTAGGTAATTTAAGTTTCATTTGTTGAGAAAGTGATTACATCAATACTACATCAGGGTGAATCCTGAGACATAAGTGACTGATAATAAAAACTTCCGAATTAAAAATGAAAAAATAAAAAACAGGCTTTGGCCAAATTAAGGTAGGGTGAATTATTCAAAAATATTACGCTATTATTATGTAAAGCGTAAAATGTCGCATCGAATGAAATGTAAGTCTTAACGCTCGATCGAATTTTTACTTTTTACTTTAGACTTTTTACTTGGTTGCTGAGCCTGTCTGCCTGGTTGCCCAGGCTATCAGGCAGGCTTTGAGCCCACTTCCACTGCGTTACGTCGGGTAAACTTAGAGCTTTTGACTTTGAGCTTTGAACTTTGAGCTTTGAACTTTTTACTTTGGACTTTTTACCTGACACTATACCAAACCGGCAAAACCCATAAAGGCCAGGGAAAGCAGGCCGGCAATAATCAAGGATAGAGGAAAGCCTTTCATCCCGGAAGGTGCGCCTGTAACTTCAATCTGTTCACGGATTCCAGCCATTAGTATGAGCGCTAATGTAAAACCGGCAGCGGTTGCGCTGGCGTAAATCACGCTTTCAACCATTCCATAATCCTTCTGAACTGCAAGAATGGCAATACCGAGAACAGCACAGTTGGTAGTGATAAGCGGTAAGTAAATGCCCAGGGCCTGATACAGCGCCGGAGCTGCCTTTTTCAGGATAATTTCAACTACCTGAACCAGAAAGGCAATAATAAAAATAAAAGTGATTGTCTGCATAAACTCTATATGCAGTGGCACCAATATGAAAAAATGAATGAGGTAGGTAACCAGGTTAGCTAATGCCATTACAAAAATAACGGCCGCACCCATTCCCAGTGATGTTGATACTTTTTGGGAAACACCCAGAAAAGGACAGATTCCCAGGAATTGCGCCAGAACAACATTGTTAACCAGCAGTGCCAGAATAATTATACTTATCATTTCCATGGTGTCGCGGATTTAAACGTTGTACCTCTTTTTAATCCTGTTCATGATTGCAATCAGGTAACCATAAGTGATAAAAGCACCCGGAGGGAGGATGAAAATCAGGATGGTACTGGCATTATCTCCAACCAGTTTAATGTCAAAGATAGAACCATTTCCAAGGAGTTCCCGGATACCACCCATCAGTGTTATAGCAAGGGTAAAACCAATGCCCATTCCCAATCCATCCAGGATGGCAGGCACAACACTGCTTTTTTGTGCAAATGCTTCTGCCCGTCCCAGAATAATGCAGTTTACAACAATAAGCGGAATAAAAATACCCAGTGTAGCATAAAGCTCAGGGGTGAAAGCCTTCATCACCAGATCAACGATGGTAACGAATGTTGCTATAATTACAATAAATGCAGCAATTCTGACCTTGTTTGGGATGAGGTCTTTGAGTGCTGCAATCATTAGATTTGAAAAAACGAGTACAAAGGTAGTTGCAGCACCCATACCTATTCCATTGATCGCGGCTGTTGTAACAGCCAGTGTCGGGCAAGTACCCAGCACCAGCACAAAAGTTGGGTTCTCTTTAAATAACCCATTTGTAAAGTATTTTATCTGACTCATTGATTGCCCTCCTTTGTTAATGTAGAATCAACCGCAATTGCAGCGCCAGATCCAAAGTTTTTTATAAAAACATTGTATGCTTTCTGAACTCCGTCACAAAATGCTCTTGAACTAATCGTTGCTGCTGAAATCGCATCAATAGTACCTCCATCCTTTTTAACTTTAAGTTCTTTCAGCTGAAGTGCGCCGATATCAAGCGTATTAAACTGATTTTTAAATTTAGGCTCTTTCATTTTAGTTCCCAGCCCCGGGGTTTCTTTTTGCTCAAGAACCACTATATTAAAAATCTTACCATCAGGCAGGAAGCCAACCATCAGGTCGAACCGCCCGGAATAGCCTTTTTCGGTGAAAGTTTTAATCGCACAGCCCACAGATTGTCCTCCTTTTGTTGCCGGATAGCAGGTAAGATTATCTATTACCACCACTCCGGTAGTAGGATCGTTGTCAAACTCAGGCAGAACCTCTTTAACAGCATTCACTTCTTTTGCTTTGATTGCCTTTGCTATCGGGTCTTTGGTAAGATTATAAACAAACCCTAAAGCAGCTGACATTACCAGTGAAATGAAGAAAAGGGAAAGAATCATATTTCTCAGCGTAGAATCCAGCTTTGTCATTTGTGATTTCTTTAATATTTTATTTCACATGGATTATTTAACAACCAGCACTTCACCAAACCTCCGGGGCTTAAAGGCCTTATTTATCAATGGCGTAAAAGCGTTCATGATCAGGATTGCAAATGAAACACCCTCAGGATAAGCACCCCAAACCCTGATAAGTATTGTGAGGATACCTGCACCCACGCCATAAACCAGCTGGCCCCTGGGAGACATAGGAGAGGATGACATATCTGTCGCCATATAAAACACACCTAAGATCATACCACCGGCCAGTAAATGCATCAAAGGGTCAATGTAATGCGTTGGGTCGATGAGCCAGAAAATACCTGAAAAAACAACGGCTGAACCAATATAAGCAACCGGAATGTGCCAGGTGATTATCTTACGCAAAAACATATAGGCTGCGCCCAGCAGCAAAGCGATGGCGGATATTTCACCCATAGAACCCGCCTGTGCACCCATCATATCATTAAGATAGCCCGGAAAATCAGGTGAGGCCATTAGTTCCTGCACTGTTTTGCCTGCATTAAGCCCTTCTTTGAGAATGCCAAGTGTGGTTGGCCCGGTGATGGCATCGGTAACTGAAGAATCAAACAATGCCTTTGGCAAAGGCCAGGAAGTCATTTGTACAGGAAATGAAATCAACAGAAAAACCCTGCCGATCAGCGCCGGATTAAAAGGGTTTTTCCCCAATCCGCCGAATGACATTTTGGCTATCCCAATAGATACAAGCGCTCCGATAATGATCATCCATGCCGGAAGGTTAGCAGGTACATTAAATGCCAGCAATACACCGGTCACCAGCGCGCTGCCATCTGTAATGGTAACCGGGCCCTTTAAAAGATACTTCTGAATTATCCATTCGAAAAACAGGCAGGCAGCTACCGATATTAAAATTACACGGGCGGCGTCCAATCCAAAAAAGTAAACAGAAACAAAAATGGCCGGAATCATTGCCACAACAACACCATACATGATGGATTTCACATTCTGGTGATCGTGTACATGGGGTGAACCCGAAATTTTTAGTAAACTCATATTATTTCTTCCCCCTATTTCTGATAATTATTCCAACTTTATTTTTTCCAAGCCTGAGATAATCAAGCAAAGGGCGACCAGCCGGGCAGGTAAAATGACAGGAACCACATTCCATACAATCAAGTATCCGTTCTTTTTCTGCCATTTCATATTGCTGATTTTCAGATAACTGAGCTAACAGCACCGGTTCCAGTCCCATTGGGCAAACATGAATACAACGGGCACATCTGATGCAATTTGAAACCGGCACCCTGAAACTTTCCTTTTCAGACATAACCAGAATTCCGGAAGTTCCTTTATTAACCGGCACATCCAGCGATGTGAGTGACCTGCCCATCATCGGACCGCCATTAATCACTTTTCCAGTATCATCGGGAAGACCACCGGCGAATTCAATCAGCGTATTCACGGAGGTGCCAATGCGTACCAGCAGGTTTGAAGGCTTTTTCAGTGATTTACCGGTAACGGTTACCACCCTGTCGATCAATGGTTTATTTTTTTGAACGGCTTCGTAAACGGCGAGGGCTGTACCCACATTATTTACGACACAACCAACCTCAATCGGTAATTTACCGGAAGGCACTTCACGATTTAATACTGCCTTTATCAATTGTTTTTCACCGCCCTGAGGATATTTAACTTTGAGTGGCACTATTTCAATTCCGGGAAACTCACTACTGAGTTTACGCAGATGATCTATCGCATCGGGCTTGTTTCTTTCGATGCCAATCCAGGCCTGGTTTACATTCAGCCCTTTCATCAGAATTTTAATCCCGATCATCAATTCACGGCCCCGTTCCAGCATAAGCCGGTGATCTGAAGTCAGATAAGGTTCACATTCTACACCATTGATCAACAGGTGTTCGGCTTTTTTACCATCCGGAACCATTAATTTCACATGAGAAGGGAAAGTAGCACCACCAAGGCCAACCACGCCCATCTCATTTATCTTCTTAATAATTTCTTCACGGGTAAGTTTAATTTCAGTGATTATATCTTTACTCCGGTCAATGCCTTCGTCCCACTCATCGCCTGCTACATCAATAAAAACCGCCGGTCTTTTGTAGCCTGAAGTATCAATTACTTCATCTATTTTGACAACTTTTCCGGAAACGGATGAATGTACATTCGATGAAATAAAAGCTTCACCTCTGGCAATTAATTGACCTGTTTTGACAATGGCTCCTTTTTCAACCACAACTTTTGATGGAGCTCCAAGGCTCTGAGAAACAGGAATGCAAACTTTTTCAGGAACAGGCAATATCTCTATGCCGGCTCCGGCGGAAAGCTTGTTTTCTTCAGGATGAACACCACCAATTTTAAATGTCTTCAAATTATGAATCCTCCAGTGATTTGGTTTTTAAAAAATCGTTGGGATAATGTCTTTATAATTCCGTTTGCTCAGTCACTTTCGCAGTATCACCTGATTTTTCTTTGCGGGCCGGGAAATTCATTTCCAGGATGGCACTTGTGGGGCATACCGGTTCACACTTGCGACACAACCTGCATTTATTATAATCAATGTAGGCCAGGTTGTTTACCATGGTAATTGCTTCATATGGACACTCCTTAACGCATTTACCACAGCCGATACAAGCTACAGCGCAATTTTTCTTTGCAGGACCACCTTTTTCAGTATTAACACAAGAAACAAATATCCTGCGATCCTTTTTCCCTTTGAGCCGCAATTCAATAATACTTCGCGGACAGGCTGTAACACAGGCACCGCAGGCGACACAATTTTCATCGCTAACCACTGGTAAACCCGTAACCTCATCAATGTAAATTGCATCGAAATTGCAGGACACCACACAATCCCCCAATCCTAGGCATCCATTTGGGCATCCGCTCTCCCCAGCCGACAGCACATGGGCAAAAGCGCAGGAGGTGGCACTGTCGTAAATCACTTTTGCAGGAGCATTTACCCTGCTGCCACTGCATCTTACAACCGCAATCATCGGATCTTTCTCAGGTGCTTCCAGCCCCAGGGCTGCAGCTACCTGCTTCATGGTATCGTTTCCACCGACCGGGCAATTAAGTTTGGATAAATCGGTAGATTTCACCAACTCTTCCGCAAATGCGCGACAACCGGCTAAGCCGCAACCACCGCAGTTTGCCCCCGGTAAAAGGTCTGCAACGATGTCAATTCGCGGATCTTCAATAACTTTGAATTTCCGGGCAACGAAGTAGAGGATAATAGCAGAGATGACTCCGATTGCGCTTAATGAAATTACAGCAAAAACAAGGGTTTCGTTCACGGTTTGATCCTTTATTATTGGCGTTTTGTCTGTTTTCTTATGGGATAATACTCAGGACGAGACAAATGTAGCAACAATTAAAAAATCAACCGAGATTACAGAGATATTTTCACCTTAATTTTAATACCTGATTATCAATAGATTACATCATAATATATATACATTTTTTTATATACGTATAATATTAGACTCTGATTATCAATTCATAACGATTTCTGTTTAGAATTCTTATAAATAGCGCTTTTATTGACTTAAAAACTCAAATTAAACAATCTGGTAAAAAAAATCCGCTCATTCGATTAGGGAATTGTTTGTAATTCACAAAAAACATCTAATACATAGTTGAATTGCGAAAATTTCCAAATCGGGATTTATCTCTGTATAGCGATTCATCTTTACACTATAATCTCTCAATTCAGGTTAAAATAAAAAGCCACTGCCTTTTACAAAAACAGTGGCTTTTATTACAATAAGAAAATCCTATTGCAAAATAATTTTAACTGTTGTTGATACTGAAGCGGCAGATAATTTCAGCATATAAATGCCCTTAGGTCTATTTGTTAGGTCCAGCATGGTTTTAAACAGCTGCTCACTGCTGCTGAATTGTTTTTCAATTACCAACTCCCCTTTTGAATCAGTTACAAATAATTTACAACTCAGATTTAATGGAATTCCGGAAATTTCAACACTGAATTTTCCATTGGTTGGATTAGGCAAAATCTTTACCGATGGTTGATTTTGTGACTCAACACCAAGACATTGCGAAAACTGCACAGTTTTCAATGCAGTTTCATCGTTGCAGCCAAAGGGACTTGTTGCAGTTAGACTCAAGGTTACCGCACCCTGAATTGTATCCTGGGTTCCGGGAAGATACCAGGTGGCCAGCTCCTGGGCATTCTCAAAAGTACCGTTTCCTGAGCTGGTCCAAAGCCACGATCCTGCATTTAAAGCATTACCACTGACCAGAATACCTGATGTTTTGCAGATGGTTGTATCGTTTCCAGCCGCAACAACCGGCAATGGATTTATAGTAACTGCAAGTTGATCAGTAACATCAGGGCATCCACCCAGGCCGTAGGCTGTAACATCAAGTAATGCCTGCCCGTTTATAATCTCAAGTGCACCGGGCTCGTAGATAGCTCCAGGTACCAGTGGATCAGCAAACTGCCCATCGCCGGAAGTTTGCCATTGAATTGCGCTAAAATTCTGTGCTATGGCATCCAGGGTTATACTTTCGCCGGCACAGGCAGCTAAATCAGCTCCTGCTGAAAGTATAACAGCCGGAACAATGGAAATGTCAGTTGTATCAGCAACATTTGGACAGGAGGTATTGCCATAGGCTGTAAAAAACAGGTCAACACTTCCGGCCAATATATCAGCGTTTCCAGGCGTATATAAAGGATTTGCAATACCAGGATCAGAAAAACTACCATCTCCCGTTGAGATCCAGGCAATAGAACTAAAGTCTGTTGCAACACCCGAAAGTTGAACCGGTGCTCCGTTACAGCTTACTACTGATAATCCGGCATTAACCGTGGGGGCTTTATTAATAACAAGTACCAGTGAATCTGAGGCATTTCCACAGTCAACCCCACTCTGAACATTAATCACAAGCACCACGCTACCGGTTTCAAGGTCAATATTACCAGGCAGATACTCAGTAGCCAATAATGAGGCATCAGTAAAAGTCCCATCTCCCCTGCTGGTCCATAAAACAGTGCTGTGGCCTGCTGCTTCCGCGGCAAGCGAAACGGAATTGCCGGCACAAACAGCTAAATCATCAAAAGCATTAACTGAAGGTGAAGGATTTACAACTACCGTTACCGAAGAGGTTGCCGTATTTCCATTATTAGTAACCGTAATAGTATAAGTGGTGGTTACTTCAGGAGAAACCAACGGATTTGAAACATTGGCGGTAAACCCCTCCGGAGAAGAACTCCATTCATATTGCAGATTAAAAGCGCCACCTGTTACATCCACACTTAACTGAGTACTTTCACCGGCACAGATAGTATCCGGACTAGCTGATGCTTCAGCGATCAGTGGAATTCCGAATGTAAAAGAACCTACACGGGTTTTCCAGCCCTGATTACTGGTTGAAGTATAATATTCCTGAGTATACCAGAATATTGAATTATTGGACGGATCTACCGACATCATACTGTAATCGCCCCAGCGCCTATAGGAAGAAGTTTGAGACCCGCCACCGGCGACAATATCCAGTTCTGCAAATGTCATTTCTCCCAGGGGATCGCCTGCTCTTCGTCCGGTAACCCTGATAGAGGGAAATAAGGAAGCGCTGGAAGCGGAATAACCCAGGGCAATATCACCAAAGCTGTTCATGGCCACAGAGCCCATCCAACGTGAGGTTGCGTCGGGCGAGTAGGTTCCCTGCTGATAAATCTGCCAGCCCGAACCCGTATTGCGTAATTCGTACCAGCGAACGCCTGCATGTCCGGAAACGTTAACAGTATGGTTGGTAACCATAGTCTGATAGGTTCCAAAGTTCCGGTATTGAAGCCGGTACATCAATCTGTCGGAAATTGCCTGAAGGGTGGTTGATGTTCCATTTTGTGCAACGCCTGAAATATTTGAGCTAAAAGGCACAGTCGGCAAAGTAACCAACAACCCGAATGTTGAATTGGCCGGAGTTGTCCAGTCAACATCCAGTGCATAAAATTCAAGTTTATCGGGTGAACCATCGCGCACATACCCAAACAAACCGGGGCTGTCGGCCGGCGCAGGCGTGCCATCACAATCGGCTGGCAAAAAGCTGGAAGGATTCCCGCTGGCCGGGGTAGTAAAAAACACCATAGATGCGGTCGGATCTCCAGCCAGCATTTTATCACGCTCAAGCGCAGCAACGCCGGTACCGCCCCAATTGAGACTTCCGGCAGTAAATGAATTGACAGACAGGTAATAAGCATCGTGCCAGACACCCAGTTTCGGATAGTCAGGCATATTGGTAAATGTAAAGGCATAACGGTACCATGAACCGGTAGGATCGCCGGTCTGTGAAACTGCAATCAGCTCATAGAAAGGACCGTAGGGATAATTTGGCAATGCAAACTGACTGGCCACCCAACGATCAGCGGCTTCATCGTAAAGCACTACCGGGTCGCCATCATTTGAACCAGACCAGGGGCCTGGAAAACCACTCCAAAGCGTACTATTATCGGCCGGACCGTAGACCATAGTGCCGGTCTTATCCCAGATAGCAAACGACATATTTACCATTTGCATATAATGATTTATTCCCACATCTCCCTGTGTATCAGGAGGCAACACGCCATTTTCGTTACCAACCCCGTTTACGCTTACCAGCAATTCACTTTCGCGGTTTCCCTGACGGTACTGGACATTTTGAAAATCAGCTTCCGTAGCTTCGGGCAATGGCAAATTGCGGTGCTCTGGCATGTTCAGCTTGTTTTTCACAACGCCGTCCTTCCAGCCATGATCGCGCAAACCAGGTTGGATTACAGTCACATCACGCAAAGGGAGTGACACATCAAAATAAACTGCGTTTGATATTATTGTTGGCTTAAATATTTCATCCTGTGCAAAAAGGCTAAAACAAAATCCAAAAGTCAGCAAAAAAGTAGCAATGGTATATTTCATAGTTTAAGTGTTGGTTTTCTTTTACAATACTCCGTTAAGAATTTTTAAATCATTGATTAGCAAGGCATTATTCAAATGCATTTTGAAATTAGAAATCATTCAGGATCAATTCATTGCGTCTTTGCGTCATTGCGTGATTCTTAAATTTACCGGACTATTACTTTTATGAATTATAGTTCAATTGTGAACCTGAACTTCCGTTGAAACCTGTCTTTCAGTAAATAAAGACCTGCATAATAAGGCGCCAGTAAACCAATGGAGATTAATCCGGCAATGCCTTCACTGGTGAAATTTACCAGAATAACCAGGGCAAGAATAAGAATTACAAATGGAATCAGGTAACCGAAAACGACGGCAAGATTGCCATTGGAAGCATCCATGCTCACGTTTACCAGTTGACCCGGTTTAACATCCGGTGCTCCGTTGCGATCTACTTCTATTATTTTTTCCGACATATCAGAAGAAGAACAGACTCCTTGTACCTGGCAGGAAGCGCATGCACTTATGCTCAGAATTTTAACATAAATCTTCTGGTTATCGAGGTGATCGATAATTCCGCTTTTTGCAATACAATCCTTTGCCGGAGTCATTCAGTATCTTTTAGAAATTATCAGGGAGTTGACAAAGATACAGGCAAAACCTTTCCGTTGAAATATTTATGTCCATTCATTGCAAAATCGGCTACAAAGGTTGCCATACCAATAGCAGTAACAGGGGCATTATAACCGGGAAATGCTTTGGCCAGCATCTCCGTCTGCACAGATCCGAAAGCCAGGCAATTCACAGAAATCTTCTTCTCTGCCAATTCAGCGGCCAGGCACTCGGTCAACACCGACAATGCGCCCTTACTGGCACTGTAAACTGAAAGTCCGGAAAATTTAACACTTCCCTGCACACCGCCCATACTGCCAATGTTAACAACGTGCGAGCCGGGTTTCAGCAGGGGAATCAGCGCCTGTGTCAATAGTAAAGGTGCTTTCACATTTACATTGAAAACATCGTCTATCTCAGCAGCAGTAATCTGCCCCAGTGGTTTGTTCAATAATGTTCCGGCGTTGTTGATCAGAATATCGATCTTGCCCAGCTGCCGGTTAATCTGGAGTGCCAGGTTTTCTATGTCGCCTTTGGCGAGGTCAAACTGTATCGGTTGAACCACTGTTTCCTGTTTCCTGATGTTGCATTCACCGGCCAGTGCCTGAATTTTCATTACACTGCGGGCTATTACGATAATTCTGTTGCCCGATATATCTGCAAGTATCCTGGCTGTCTCAAGTCCGACACCTGAGGAAGCGCCTGTTATTACTATGTTCATATTTTTTATTCTAAATTATTGATATTATTGGTTCTGTTTGAATAGGTCAAAGGAGATGGAAAATTTCTAATTTCCAATTTCCAACCTGATTATTCTTACCGCTGATTTCTCATTTCTCATCTCTCATCTCTCATCTCTCATTTCTCATTTCCGACTTCCGTCCCTATAGCTATCGGAATCTTACTTCTGACTTCAGTTTTACAGATAATCAACCTTGCCACTATTCTCTGATAAAAACGGCGCTACCGCCCGGTTATAAATACCGTGCACCCAGGCAATGGCCATACCGTAATTCGTAACCGGAATCCCGGCGTCTATAGCTGGCTTTAGCCTGTTTATTATCTGTTTCCGGGTGATCATACAACCACCGCATTGGATGACCATCGCATAATTATGGATATCCACAGGAATCTTGCTCAGTCCGGCAACCACTTCATATTCCAACTTTTTACCGGTATAATTCCCAAGCCAACGGGGTATTTTAACCCGGCCGATGTCATCGCAGGAAACATGGTGGGTGCAAGATTCAAGTATCAGTATTCTGTCACCATCCTTCAGATTGGCAATATGCGGGGTACCTTTAAGATAATTCTGAAAATCACCGCGTTGGCGTGCCAGCAATATGCTGAAACTGGTGAGCGGAATTTCTTTCGGGACCGAGGCATCTGCTTTCAGGAAAACCTGGCTATCGGTTATCACCAGGGCCGGCTTTGGGTTCATACGGCGGATAAAACTATCTGCCTCGCGCTCTTTACAAACCACTGCAATTCCATCGTGGTCAAGAATATCGCGGATCGCCTGAACCTGGGGCAGTATCATCCGGCCTTCCGGTGCTTCAATATCTATAGGCGTTATCAGCAAAACAACATCGCCATAAGAAATCAGATCGCCCAACAACGATGGCGAAGTATAAGCTGTTTCAGGAATCAACTTTTGCATGGTAGCAATTACCTTGTCAACCTCAGACTTCAGGGTAGCACTTAAGTCAATCACCGGAACCTTGTATTGCTCAATCAGTTTAAACCTGAATTCATCTGAAATTGGTACAAGATCACTTTTGTTGTGAACAATCAGAAATGGAACAGCATTTTCTTCAAACGCTGCCACCAATCCGGTTTCAGGATCACCAAATGAATTGTCAGTAATAACCAGGATAGCCAGATCGATTATTTTCAGTGCTTCCCGCGATTTGGCAACTCTTTTGGCTCCAAGATCACCCACATCATCAATGCCGGCAGTATCAATAATAATTACCGGACCAATGCCGGCAATTTCCATTGATTTCTTCACCGGATCGGTGGTGGTGCCGGCAACTTCCGACACAATAGCCAGCTCCTGCCCTGCCAGGGCATTAAT
>JAAXUD010000015.1 GCA_013336205.1 Lentimicrobium sp.
CGGTGTACTCAGCAATTGCTGGTATTGCCCGAAAACAGTTCTATTAATCAAAACAGGAAAGCCGGCTCTTTTAAGTTACAGATTATCAGTCGCAAACCACTCAGCATATGAGGTTACTGTTTCACGAAGTTTCAGACTGAATAAACTCACTTCAGGTGGCAGCTGCCCTTTTAGTCTTTCGGCAAAATCGATTAAGAGGTTTTCGCTGGTTGGTTGATAATCTACCAGAATTAAACGGCTGACAAAATCACCCAATTCTGTTATTTGCGGTGGGGCAGTTGCCCGGTGCAGAACCAGGGAATGGTCAAATTCATTAATAATCTGGTTTCTGACAATATCCTTCAATTGACCGAAGTCCATCACCATGCCGAAATAAGGTGATTTTTCATCAGAAACAGGAATACCCTTCACAGTTACAAATAACTCATAAGAATGACCATGAATATGCCGGCATGGCCCCGGAAATCCTGCCAGGGCATGCGCCATCTCAAACTTAAATTCCTTGGTTAACCTGATTTTAGACATGCATTCCTGTCTATTTTAATAAGCGTGCAAAGGCCGGATTTTTCCCGGTTTCGCTTATGGTAATAAAATAGAAACCATGGGAAAGAGATTCCGTATTAACCCTCACAATACCCGTCGATGTCGAATAATCAATATGGTAAATCCTTCCGGTAACATCTGAAAGCGTTACAGTTAAATTTTCCTGGTTATAGTAGTTGTGATGGTCGATGATACAATGGTCGGTTGCAGGAACAGGATAAACAGAAATCTCAGCATTGTAGGCAAATTCCAGAATTCCTGTAGTTCCACCCCATATCTGGGCAACATATTCCGGATGGTCGATAAATGGATTGCGGTTATCCTGGATCTCATAAACAGCATTGTTTCGGTTGATTTCTTTCTGGCTTACAGGATCGCTCCCATGCCATTCCTTCATCATGGTCAATGCCCAGGGCTTTAGTTGTGAGCCAACTGTCATAGCGCTTCCCGGCCAGTTACTATCCTCGTTGTAGTAACGGGTTGACATGTAAAAATAGGTTCGGGCAAAATCACCTTTGTATTCATCTATGGGCTCAAATACCACTCCTGAATAGCCCGGATAATTGCAGTTACCGAGCTTGCTTCCGTTCTCTGATGTCCACGAGGCAGAACCCACAGTTCCGTAAGGATAATTGCTCCTTCTTCCGTTTACATAACCATCGGTCGGGTAAAGATGAAACAAGTCGGAATACATGGGACTCATATCGTTGAACCAGCTCTTCGGCCATGAATGCTCACGGTTGTAACAATCACCTTCTCCGCCATAATTTCCGCACTGATCGCCGGAAGTAAAGTTATAGACATAAGGTGGAGTTCCACCCGGAACATCTGAATACATATCCCATACCGTGCCGTTTGCTTTTTTATCAGTAGATTCAAAGTGTTGATGGAGCGAATTATAGCTTTGCACATTGTGATCATCAATAATATTGTGAAGTGCAGCCTGCAGCGCTGTTCCATTGAGGCCGTTTGCCGGATTGTAATATCCGGAAGGTGGTTGTGCAAGGCTAATTGAAAAGAGCGGTAATAGAGCAAAAAGAAGTAGTTTTTTCATAAAAAGCAGGAATTACATTAGTTTAAGGATCAATAAGCGTAGTCCGATTATTATTATTACGATTGCCGGCATTAATCCTGCAAATCGTAAAGTAGGTTTGTAGCCATATTTCTTTCCTGCGAGAACACCCCCAAAGGAAAGTCCTAAAACAGCAATAAAGGTAGTAACACATGGCACTGATAAGCTGCTTTTCATTAGCCCCAATCCTATTCCGGCAAAGAAAGTATTTATACTACCGGCAGCGATGAGCAGAGCCATGGTTTTTCTGTTGTCGATTAAAACCACTTTTTCTTCCGGATTAAAGTTAAATGCTTCAATTCCGAGTTTAATTCCAATAACAGACAAGAGTGAAAGTCCGGTCAGATATGCAAAATCAGGAATAAGTTCGGAAACATTAAGCCCAAGAACTAAACCCAGGGCTACCATTAAGGTTCGCCCGACAGATAGGAACAAGGGAAATCCGGCATCCAGTTTTACAGACAATTTCTTGTGAAGAGCCCCGGAGAACCACGATATAATAAAACTGTCGGTAGCCATTGCTAAGGCTAAAACCACTATTTCGGTTTTTGACACAAACTGCTGTTTTTCAGGCTGCAAAAGTAAACAAAATTTAACAGAGTGCATCCGAAGGCGTATGTTTTTAAATTATTGATAAAGAAATAGATAGAAAACTTTATTTGAATTTTCAGCCTGGTCCGCTATTATTTTCTCAGAGTATAATTTTGATTGTTTAAATTTGCATTAAGGGATATTTAAAATTTTATCATGAGAAGAACAAAAATAATAGCCACACTTGGACCAGCATCCTCATCTGAGGTGGTTCTCAGAAATCTGATGTTGGCCGGCGTTAATGTTTTCAGACTGAACTTTTCTCATGGTTCTCATGAAGTGCATGCAAGTTCCATTGCGATAATTGAAAGGCTGAATAATGAACTTGGGTTGCATGTCGCAATACTTGCCGATTTATCAGGGCCTAAAATTCGCACCGGAATGGTCGAAGGCGACAATCTGTTGCTGATCCCCGGAGACGAACTTATTATAACAACCAATAATGAAACTTGCCGGCAGGGCATTATCAGCGTGAATTATATCAACTTTGCTGAGGATGTGAAGGCAGGGGAGGATGTTCTTCTGGATGATGGGAAATTGCTGCTTAAGGTGATTTCGTCTGATGGCAGCACTGAAGTCAGGGCAAAAGTTCTTCAGGGTGGGGTATTGCATTCACGAAAAGGAGTTAATTTACCCAAAACAAAACTCAGGCTTCCGAGTTTGTCGGAGAAGGACCTGAAGGATATAGATTTCATTGTAACTCAGAACATACAGTGGGTTGCGCTTTCTTTTGTCCGCACTGCAAACGATATTCTTGATTTACGTACAAAGTTATCGGAGTTATGTATAGGTAAACCACCCCGGATAGTTGCAAAAATCGAGAAACCAGAAGCAGTGGAGAATGCAGAAGAAATTATTGAGGTTGCAGACGCTGTGATGGTTGCCAGGGGCGATTTGGGAGTGGAAATACCACAGGAACGTGTTCCGGTGGTTCAGAAAAAACTGGCAAGCATGTGCATCGCTGCTTCCAAACCGGTAATTATTGCCACACAAATGATGGAAGGGATGATCTCCAATATGCGTCCAACCCGGGCAGAGGTGAGTGATGTAGCAAACTCTGTGCTCGATGGGGCAGACGCCTTAATGCTCAGTGGGGAAACCTCGGTTGGTAACTTTCCGGTCGAAACGGTTGAAACCATGAACCGGATTATCAGTGATGTGGAATCTTACGGAGTTTATCAGCCTGATGTTGAAGCACCGGTATCGGCTCATGAACGAAAAATCTCGGATTCGGTCATTATGGCTGCCTGTGACCTTGCCGGCAAGGTAAACGCCAGTGCGCTTATTGCAATGACCCATACAGGCTATTCTGCCTTTAAACTGGCCAGTCACCGGACAGGATCCGGCATTTATATTTTTTCAAATAACAGGCAGTTGTTGTGTGCCTTAAACCTGGTTTGGGGAGTTCACGGTATTTATTTCGAGATGTTCTCCAGTACTGACAACGCGATGCTCGAAATGCAAAAAGTATTACTGGCCCGGGGTTATATTGTACCTGGTAATTATATAATCTATGTTTCAAGCATACCGATTGGTAAAGCTGGCAAAACAAATATGTTGAAACTCAGCCTTGTATAATCATCTTACTGCGCAGGCAATCGATGCTACACTAATTTTAATGCCCGGAATCTGAAGCAGGGAATGTCCGGCAGCTTCAAGGGTAGAGCCGGTAGTGATTACATCATCAACAAGCAACACATGCTTGCCGGCCTGTCTGCCGATATCTTCAACTCTGAAAATTTCCTTTACATTTTCCCATCGGTTGAATCTCGATTTCCGGGTTTGTGTTTCGGAGGAAGTCGCTCTTATAAGCGTTGTTCTGTCAAGTTCAATCTTCATGGAAGCCGCCAGTCCTTTTGCGAACCATTCGGCCTGGTTAAAGCCCCTTTTAGTCTCCTTACGGGGATGCAATGGAACAGGAATAACGGAGGTGACAGAATTAAAACCCGGCGACTTCATTAATTCAGGACCATACAACTTGCCGATGTAGGCGCCAATCTCTTTATAACCTTTGTATTTCAACTGATGGATCAGATGCTGGACCTTGCTGCCTTTTGTGAAATAATAGCATGAAGCCGCTGAGGCAAAATTTATTTTTCCCCAGAATTGCCGGGCAACAGGATTGTCTTCTTCGAAATGAAAGTTTGTTTTAGGTAGATGATACAGGCATGAAAAGCAAAGAATTTCTTCATTCCTGAACAGGGTGTTACCACAGGCCAGACAAACCCTTGGATAAAAGAGCGAAATAATATCTCCGGTTAGCTGCTTAAACATTGCTGATTATTGTATAATAAAAGTAAGGATAATATTCTTTGATTGTACTAAAATCAAAAAAGGCCACCAGAAAGGTGACCTTTTAAATTATGGGATGCTTATTTTTAGAAAAATAACAATCTGTTATCTTCAATCTCAGCTTTGCGTTTCAGCGCTTCTGCCGGCTCTCTTTGGGCGCGGGAACGGAAAGCGCTGATTAAAGTGCGTTTCTCAGCAGTAAGGTCATCTTTTGGAGCAGCAGGGATTACCTGGTCGGCAACAAGAATAAATACAGCCTGATTTCCCTTGACCGGTTTCGACATCTGACCCTGTTTCATGGTAAACAGTGTACCAATAACCTCGTTTTCTTTACCATAACCCGGAAGGTTGGCACTAAAGAATGTAACTTCATTGGTATCAGCTTTCATACCGAGGCTTACATAACTTTTATCAAGGTCGGCTATTGATTTGATTGATTTATCAATTTTAGCGATCAGGGTTTCTGCTTTCTTATCGCGTTTTACCAAAGGCTCAATAAACTCTTTTAACTGATCTAGTGGCGGGGTGCCCTTTTCACGTATTTCTTTCAAAACAGCAACCAGGTAGCGTCCTTCGAGGTCGAAAACCGGAGATACATTTCCCTTTTCAGTTTCCTTATTAAACGACCAGATTACAATCTGCCTGGCCTGTTGAAGACCTGGTAATGAATTTTGTTCAGGGCTGATGCGCTCTGCCAGACGTTTGGTGAGTTTCTTTGCTTCAACCAGTTTGTTGAAACTTTCCATGTCTTTGGCTTCTGATGCAAACTGGCTGGCCTGTGTATATATGTCCTGCATAGTTTTCGAGCTGGCTTCGATCATACGTTTTACGATCGCAACGCGAACTTTTTTAACAGGGGCAGTTTTGCCTGTGATTTTAATAACATGAAATCCAAACTGGGTTTCAACCAGGGTAATATCACCAACTTTGCCATTAAGAACCGCATTGTTAAAAGGAGGAACCATTGCACCATCGTTAAACCAGTTGAGGTCGCCCAGTGCTTTTGCAGCAGTCTGGTCATCATTCATGGTTAAAGCTAGTTGTTCGAAACTGGCGGGTGTAGATTTAACCACTTTCAGAATACTGTCAGCTTTGGCTTTTGCCTGCTCTTTGGTAAGTTTGGTATTCGGGTTAACGTTAGTTCCGGTGTATGAAATAAGTATGTGGCTTGCCCTCAAGGAGTCAGGACGAGTCTGAACATTCACCAAACGGGCCATCATGAACATATTGTTTTCGATAAAAGGGCCGTAGGCTGCGCCGATGGCAGAGTTGAACATGATGGAGTCGAGCTGGAAAGGAAGTGTGCCTTTTTTCTTCCAGGTGCTGTCATAGCGCTCATCAGAGGTGGAATTAACAAAAGAAGCAGGATTTTCTGCGTTAAGGAATTCGGTGTATAAACCCTGAACTTCCTGGTTAATTTTTTCACGGTCTTCGGTTGAAGGCAGTACCTCAAAAGCGATGTATTCTATGTCGCGTGAAGCTTCCTGCTGATATTTGTGTTTGTTCTCATTGTAGAACTTCTCATAATCTGCATCGGTGACTTTAACAAGGCTGTCTGAAATGCTGGTATAAGGCGCTCCATAGTAACGAACTTTAACACGGGTATTGCGGGCTTCATAATCGCGTTTTGCAAAAGCCTTGGGAACATAAAATCCTTTGGCAATCAGGTTGCGGTATTTTGTATTCAACCGGTCTTCTTTAATGGCTTTTTCGATCTGCAGGTAGCGCTGTTTCATTTGCGGATCTACCTTGTCAAGGTTCTGAAGGAAGTTGACAACAGTTGCAGGATCAAACTGCCCTGTCTGAGGGTCGCGGAAACTCTGCTCGATATAACTGTGTGGTTTTTTGCCCCTGATCTGATCGTCAAGTTCTTCTGTTGAAACGGTAATGCCAAGTTTAGAAACTTCTTCAAGCAGCAAGGTTTCATTTACTACCTGTTCCCAGGTTTGCTGACGTACCTGAAACTGTTCGTCTGCTGTAAGGTTTTCCTTGTTGGAGTTAAGTTTCTGAGCCTCCATGTTTTCTTCAACCCGAAGGTTGAAGTCGGTGGCCAGTATTTTTTCACCATTTATTTCAGCCAGTGTATTGGCCCCTTTTGCAGGACCACCACGATTTGACAATAAGTCTCCAAGTACAAAGGCTGCCAGTGCGACACCAATAATAATGACCAGCAGTCCTGAATGTTTACGAATATCTCCGATTAATGCCATTGTTATTAAATTTTTATAAGAGGGTGCAAATTTACAATAAAACTAATAGTATAAAAATAAAAATGGAGATCCGAAGGCTTTTTTATCCCCCTGGCTGTTGTTTTTTACAATTCGGTTGTACTTGCTTTCAGATAATTAGCGCTCAGGAGGGGTTAAGCCTGAGTAAAACCTGTTCAATCCGGGTGTCTGTAGCCTGAACTATGGTGAAAAGAAAACCATCGATCATTATTTCATCTTTTACCGTGGGAATATTTTCATGATGATGTATGATATATCCGGCCAATGTTTCATAATCATCAGATTCAACTAGTTTGAAACCATACTTTTGATTCAGATAATCAATTTCAAGTCGCCCGGATAAAAGGAACTCGTCCTCATCCAGCTGTTGCTCAATCAGTTCCTCAATGTCGAACTCATCGTCTATTTCACCGAAAATCTCTTCAATTACATCTTCAATAGTGAGCATGCCCGCGGTGCCACCGAATTCATCTACCACAAGGGCAACACTCTTGCGTTCTGCGATAAAAAGATTCAGTAATTTATTTGCCGGCATAGTTTCCGGAACAATCATTACCGGTTTGATAATCTCAGCTATAGTACCAGGTTTTTTGAAGAGATCGTAAAGATGCGTGTAGCCAATTATATTGTCTATAGAATCCAGGTAAACCGGGATTTTTGAATGCCCTGATTCAATAAAGAAGGCTCTCAGTGTCTCAATATTTTCAGTTGAACTGATGGCCGCAATTTCGTTTCGGGGAACCATACATTCACGCAATTTGATATTTCCAAGATCCCTGACATTCTGAAACATTTGTATTTCCTGAAAATCTTCATTTTCTGTGGGTTGGAGTGCAGACGATTCCCGGAGATAATGATCCAGGTCAACTGCGCTGAAAGTATAGTCCGGTTGTGAAATACTGACCCTGAAAATATACCGAAGCGCTAATTCAGCAATACCAATAAACAACAACACCAATGGGTAAATCAGAATATAAATAAGATAAACCGGAACAGCGAAGAAGTTCAGGATTCTGTTGGGATTAATTCTGAAAAGTACTTTGGGTAAAAATTCTGCAACGACAAGAATCAGTATTGTAGAAATAACAGTTTGAAGAATGAGTAAAAGGACATCTGAACCCGGACCTTTGGGTAAAATCTGGTTTAGTGGTTCGTAAAGTACCCTTGCGGAATAAATACCATAGATAACCAGGGCAATGTTATTCCCCAGCAGCATTGCGGCAATAAACCGGGATTGTTTTCTTACAAAACGGGAAAGAATTTTTGATGGTAATAAATCCTTGCTTTTATCGACTTCAATCTTTAGTTTATTTGACGATACAAAAGCAATCTCCATTCCCGAAAAGAAAGCCGAGAAGATTAAGGTAATTGCAATAGGGATTAACAAATCCATTTAGGGGGGATCAATTTAAATACAAAGGTAATCAAAGGGCTGGAAATAAAAACATTTGCTATCGGTCATCATTAACATACATTTCACCACGGGGCTTTTTTATAGTCCAGCGCTCAAATTTCTCATCAGATTCCATTCCTTCTCCGTACAGTATTTTATCCGGGGTCGTTATAGTAACAAACTTGTTGGAATATACCTTTTTGGTGTTTTTGTCCCAGATCAGTTGTTCGGTATTCAGTTTTTCGCCTTTCAGATAGTTGGTTACCACTACATTTGTTTTGGCCTCCATGGTGCGGGTTCCTTCATTGTCAACGCCATATTCTGCAGTAATTTCAGTTCTGACTTTGTCGGGTTGCAGTGAATCATAAAAGACAACCCTGAATCCTTTAGGGAATATTGTGCTGCCGCCTTTTCCGGGTGTTTCGAAGCGTTCTAAAACGGATGCTGTAATGTTGTAGGTAATTCTGCCTGACTGACTCTCGGCAATGGAAACATCTTTGGCATACATAACAGGCAAGGTATCGGGTGGATTTACCCTGTTAACCTCCTGTATTTCATTGTTACAGCCAAAGAGCGCTGCCATGCAAGCAATGGCAACGCTCTTTGTTATTATAACCGAAGTTTTAAATAAGGTCTGATCCTTCACTTGATTAGAAATACTTATTTTCCACCCCTGATTGTGGTTGTTTCGTTAATCCAGCAACCTATTGTATATGCTGTACCTTCCTGTAAATCGCGGAAGAACAAGTCTTGCGCTGCAGGAAAATGTTTTGAGTATTGTGCAATTTTTGCATTGGCGTCTGCTTCAACAGAAGGATCAACGCTACGTGCTTTCAGATATTTATCAATTGCAGCCCAGAAAACGGTTTTTCCACCCAAATCATCACCGGTACACATTGATGAACTGGCTGCATAAAGATCCCCGATCAGCATATAGGCTTTCCCATAATTTGGATTAAGCTGAAGTATTTTAAGTGCATTAGCCCTTGCCTGTGAAAAGTTTCGCTGGTTAAAGTTAATATTCGCCAATAACTCCAATGCTTTAATTTTGTCGCTGCTGTCTTCATAGAGATTGGCTGCTTCCTGCAGATAATCAGAAGCCTTGTTAAAGTTTTCTTTTTTAAGGTTCAGCGTCCCCATCAGGTAAGCTGATTGAGCGCTGGGTTCCAGTTTGTGCAGATTCTCAGTTGCCTTGTAGAAAAGTTCTTCTTTGGTGCAATCCTTACGCTCAAGAATGTTGGTAATTTTCTTCAGCAATTCAATATCTTCTGGTTTCTCGGTAAATTTCTTGTCATAAATACTGATAAGGTCCGGGCAGGTAGCATAAGGCTCGAATGTAGATTCAATGTTGCCTTTGATGTTTTCCCAGGAAGCCAGTTGCTGAGCGTTATCTTTGCTTAACTTTATATTGTAATCAATAATCTGTGAAATCTGATCGTATCCATCAACAATGGCTGATTTGTCAAGTTTCTGAAGATCGACCATGCCAATGATACTTCTGAAGTAATATACCAAAGGAGATCCTTCTGATTTGTTACCTGAAAGATCAACGGATTTTTTCAGAATCTGATAAATTTGTTCGGTTTTATCCGGACGGTAGGTAAATAAATCAACTCCTTTACGGCCAAGTACATATCCTTCCCGGTTAAAATAGGTGATTCTCTGGTCGTAAACCATCATGAGCGTATCAATCAAGAGTTCTTTTTTCGCTGCATCTTTGGCTTCGTCAATTCTGGCAGTAACCATTTTGCCACCGTCAATATAAGTATTCTGACTTGCTAAAGGGCAGTTTAAGAACACCCATTTCCAATGAGGATAAGCATCTTTGTAATTCTTTTGCTTGAAGAATTCTCTGTAAAGCGAAAGGTGCATAACACAGGTTACTGAATCCGATCCGTATTTAGGACCTTTGGTAGTTGATTTTACTTCAACATCCTCGTTGGATTGTGCAAATAAATTACTTAATGGAAGCAGGCTAATTACCAACAGGATTACTACCGCTTTCATGCCCTTTTTCATAATGTTCAGTATTTAATGGGTTTAAAAAGTTAATCGTATTTTCTGATTACAAACCAACGTTCGAAGAGTGATAACCCGAGGGTAAATTTCACGAAGTTTTCTTTTATCAGATTATTTTCAATTGTGCCGCGTGTTCCAAATTCAGCGGCCATATTTATTGTTGACCTTGTTCTTGGTAACGGTAGTCCTATACCAATACTTATGCCAAACTCATTTATTTTCTGTCCGCGCAATTCAAGATAGCTTTCTGAATACCTTAAACCTCCTCTGTAGGTGATCCTTTGCCAATATCCAGATACAGTTGATGACGAAGGATTAAAAGATCCGCCTACCGATATACGAAGATAGTTTTTTAAAGAATCTGACAGGCCAAAATAGGAATATTTTTCCCATTGTTGCCATTGAAAGTCTGCTCCTGCCAGCCATTTGTCGTTTTTACCCAGTGTAAAACCAACCCCGATATTTGTTGGAAGAAGAATACTGCCTTTTACTTCTTCAGTGTTTAAAACTGAATCCCGCACCAGGTCAACACCGGTACTGCTTTTAAAATAAGTGTAGCCAAGCCTGCTTTCCTCCACATTTATTTTCGTATTGGTGTTAAATGTAAGTCCTGCGTTGTATTGGAAGCCGTTTTTTTTCTGTTTGTGGTAGAACAGGCCGTAGGTTAGGTACACGTCTTTAACCTGCACAGAATACCTATCCTTGTAGTTGATTTTATAGATGGAATCGGGAAATTCAGTTGCTCTGAATTTATTAATTGTGCCAAACAGGTAGGATAAGTTAAATCCCAGGCTCAGGTTTTTGTTAATAGCGAAACTATTGCCGAGGTAAAACTGGTTAATACCACCATCTCCTTCATAAATGTAATTGGTTTTGCCTGAATTTTCGTCAATTGATGTTTTCAGCATATTATAACCAACCATGCTATAGGGTAATAAGCCGAAGCTGCTTTTCCACCAGCGCGATATCGGGAAACCAAAAAGCAGGCTTCCAAGGGAGGTGTAATTTGCTTTTTGCGATAAATCAGTAGTGCTGTAGTTTGATTGCCTGGTATGAAGACTAACATCAAAAATGAAAGAAAGGGAGTCAAAAGCACAGTAGGATGCCGGATTCGAGCTATTTACAAAATATGGAGAATAAACTCCGTAAGAGATTCCTCCCATCGCCATATTATAAACGCCGTTGTTGGAAAGTAAATCACCAACACCATACCTGGAGTATGGCGAGCTTATCCGTTTTTGAGCAGAGAGCTCGCCAGTGAGTGCGCAAAATGCCAGAATTATAAGCAGTCTTGCAATGATTGTTTTACTTTTCAAGGTTGTAGTCAAGTATTAGTTTTAAGCCGGTAAGTACCAGATTTGGGTTTGCAAAGATGCTATTTTTCAGGGTTTTTTCAAAATAAATAGTATCTCCGCCTGTTAAAGCCACACACAACGAAGGTCGTGAAAGCCTGTATTGGTCAATTATACCATCAATTTCTGTTCGTAATCCATTTATTACACCCGATAAGATTGACTCGTTCGTGTTGCGTCCGGTCAGAAAGTCAATTTCCTGAGGTTTCAATAACGGGAGATGCCTGGTAAAAGTGTGCAATGCTTTAAAACGCATCGAAAGTCCCGGAGAGATGCTGCCTCCTTCATAAACGCCATTTCCGTCAATAATATCATAAGTCACGGCTGTACCCGCATCAATTACCAGCACATCCTGACCCGGAAAAAGGATATGAGCACCAGCAACAACTGCCAGCCTATCCCTGCCAAGTGTTTCGGGAGTCAGGTAGTTGTTCCTGATTGGCAAGGGGGTGTTCTTGTCCAGGATAAACCATTGGTAAGCCGGGAAAAGCGCCACATAAGGAGCCGGATCGTCGGATACAGAACTGATAATTGCCGATGTGATCCGGTGTTTTTCAAGCCCGGCAGCAAATATCTTTTCGGGAGAAGGATTTTCGATAACAATAAGTTCTGTCAATTCATTTCCGGAGTAAACTGCGAGTTTTGCCCTTGAATTGCCAAGGTCAATCACGAGTTTAAGGGTTTCCGGCAAGGAATTCATGCGCTGAAAAGGGGTTATTTTAATAATTTTTACCGGTTTTTTACCGGCTTTAACAGGAATTGGAGTGCAAAAATATCTGATTTTCAGCGATGATTGAGAAAATTAATTAAAATATTTGTTAAAATGAAATTTTCTTACGTAACTTTGCAGCCGCTTAAGAGGTATCGTAGCTCAGTCGGTAGAGCAATGGACTGAAAATCCATGTGTCGCTGGTTCGATCCCGGCCGATACCACAAAAAAAACCGCCAGTGATTGCTGACGGTTTTTTTATGGGATTTTGTGAGGAGTTTTAACCTGCCAGAATCAATATCTTATTGCCCTGAACTTTCAGCGTTCCACTTACAATTTCGATGTAGCTGACGTTTTTATCTCCATCAATAATTTTTATCCGGCCTTTTTTTAATGAAGCAATCATGGGTGCATGGTTTTCCAGAATCTCGAACGAGCCTGATTTGCCTGGCAATTGAACCAGTTTTACTTCACCGGTAAAAACGGTTTTTTCGGGTGTTATTATTTCTAATGTCATATCCGGTTAGTTTCAGCAGGCGTTTCAGATTAATTGCCTTCAAGCATTTTTTTGCCTTTTTCCATTGCTTCTTCAATGGTCCCGACAAGGTTAAATGCTGCTTCCGGGTATTCGTCCATCTCTCCTTCAAGAATCATCCTGAAACCTTTGATGGTATCTTCAATTGCAACAAAAGTTCCCGGAATACCGGTAAATTGAGTGGCAACATGGAATGGTTGTGAAAGAAACCGCTGTACCCTGCGGGCGCGGGATACCACCAGTTTGTCTTCATCGGACAATTCATCCATTCCCAGAATGGCAATAATGTCCTGTAATTCTTTATAGCGTTGCAGAATTTCTTTAACGTTAAGAGCTGTTCTGTAATGCTCTTCACCAACTACATCGGGTGAAAGAATTCTGGAAGTTGAATCCAATGGATCAACAGCCGGATAAATACCCAATTCGGCAATTTTACGGCTTAAAACTGTTGTTGCGTCAAGGTGGGCAAAGGTTGTAGCAGGAGCGGGGTCGGTAAGGTCATCAGCAGGTACATAAACCGCCTGAACCGAGGTAATGGAACCTCTGGTGGTTGAGGTAATGCGTTCCTGCATAATTCCCATTTCCGTGGCTAAGGTTGGCTGGTAACCTACTGCTGAAGGCATACGGCCAAGCAAGGCTGATACTTCGGAACCGGCCTGTGTAAAACGGAAAATATTATCTACAAAGAACAGGATATCCCGTCCACCGCTTTTTTCATCGCCATCACGGAAATACTCCGCCATAGTCAGGCCTGAGAGTGCTACCCTGGCACGGGCTCCGGGGGGTTCGTTCATCTGTCCGAACACCAATGTTGCCTGTGATTGAAGCAGTTCGTTCCTGTCAACCTTATTCAGATCCCAGTTTCCCTTCTCCAGTTCTTTTGCGAATTCCTCACCATACCGGATAACACCGGATTCAATCATTTCGCGCAACAAATCATTGCCTTCGCGGGTACGTTCGCCAACGCCTGAAAACACGGATAAGCCCGAATATCGTTTGGCGATATTGTTAATCAGCTCCATGATAATTACGGTTTTGCCAACACCGGCGCCACCAAACAACCCGATTTTCCCACCTTTTGCATAAGGCTCGATCAGGTCAATCACTTTAATTCCTGTATAAAGGACTTCTTTCTGAGTGGTGAGGTTTTCAAATTTTGGCGGATCGCGATGAATGGCATAACTCTGCTCACGGGATACTTCGCCGAGTCCATCAATCGGATTACCGATAACATTGAAAAGCCGGCCTTTTACATCTTCGCCTACCGGCATTGATATTGGCTTTCCTGTAGCGGTAACGGTCAGGCCCCTGCTCAAACCATCAGTCGAATCCATTGCTATGGTTCTCACTGTGTTTTCACCGATATCCTGCTGGCATTCCAGCACAATTACATGACCTTCGCCATTTTTAACTTCAAGTGCATCGTAAATGTTCGGGAGTTGACCATCCTGATCAAAAGATACATCAACAACAGGCCCAATAATCTGGGAAATTTTACCGGTAAGTGTTTCGGCCATGATATCTTGCTTAATATGTATTTGTGAGCAAATTTAACAAACAATCGGGATTGGCAATTGTTCAGGCGAAAATTTGTTTCCGGTAATCAATATTTTGGCAGGTGGAATTTAAATATTTAGTGGTTTTAATCTTATGTCTTTCAGTTTAAAGCCTTTTTTGTATTTTGGCCGACCGTAATGACACTCTTTTTTATGTCAGCGGTTATTTTTTCTTTCAGACTCTTAAAGTATTAATTAACAAATAAATAAAATATTTTTCCTATGCAAAATTTTAAAAATCTAATTGCCGTTTCTGCTGTAATACTGCTGAGTATTGCCAGTGTTGAGGCTTGCACCAATTTTTTAGTCACCAAAGGTGCAACGACTGACGGTTCAACCATGATAACCTATGCTGCCGACTCGCATGTTTTATATGGGGAACTGTATTACAGGCCTGC
>JAAXUD010000799.1 GCA_013336205.1 Lentimicrobium sp.
GAGGGCGCTACTTTTACCCCGGAAACGGTAATGCCCGAATACCTGGGACAAGCAGCAGTATCTTCCACAATAACTTCAACCGGAAAAGAATGATTGTCAACCTTAAACACTTCCGTATCGGGCATGTTGACTTCTACAACACGATTCTCAACTCCCCGTGCAGTAATAGCTGCAGCAAGATCGCGGGCCACACCAATGTGTGAAGCTGCATCGGCACGGTTGGGTGTCAGGCCGATTTCAAATACAAAATCGTTGGCGATGCTAAAGAAATCAGCCGCAGGAATTCCAACTGCAACATCGGGCGAAAGCACCATAATGCCCTCGTGTGAATTTCCCAGTCCAAGCTCATCTTCGGCACAAATCATCCCTTCGGACAATTCGCCACGGATTTTTGATTTTTTGATTTCAAACGACTCATCGCCTTTATAGATCACAGTACCTATGGTCGCAACCACCACTTTCTGTCCGGCGGCAACATTGGGCGCCCCGCAGACGATACTGAGCAGTTCAGGTCCACCCACATTAACGGTGGTCAGGCTAAGCTTATCCGCGTTGGGATGGCGCTGGCACGTTATCACCTCTCCGGTAACCACGCCCTTTAAGCCACCTTTCAGCGATTCAAACGACTCGATGGCTTCCACTTCCAGGCCAATATCGGTAAGCAGCAGCGAAATCTCTTCAACACTCAGTTTGGTATCAATGTAATCTTTAAGCCAGTTGTATGAAATCTTCATTGGATTGATTTTAGAAAGGGGCAAATTTAAGGATAAATCATGTATCGCAGTCAGTAACTTGAAAATGATGAATTACTACTCAGGAATAATTTCTATCAACCAAAACCCAGTTGCCCTGATCACGCGCCTGCCTGTTTGCAAAGCAGACAGTTCAGGATTTGCCCTACCTCCATTATCAGGAGTGGGATGTGCACCGACCATGGAATTTATACTGCCATCTACATGTCTGCCAATGATTTAACAATTCTTTAACACTTATTTAGAATTTGTTTTTTTATATTTGGATTTTGGATTCTATATCCTGTTAACAAGGCTGAACACCCGGTTCATACAATAAATGAGGCCGCAAAGAGTCTGTTAAAGCTGAAAATTTTCGGTTAATATTACAAAAACGCGAATATAAATTAACGGGGTCAAATTGTTGAATTGGAACTTTCCATTTCTGAAATATCATAATGTTATAACTCTTTCATTCCTGATGATTCTTTTTAATTTAAAATGATCAGAATATGATAAAGTTATACTTATTAAAGTCTACATTTTCACTTTAAGCAAACTACGATGATGAAAAAACTCTATTTTGCCTGTTTAATCTGCTTGCCATTTATTTTTCTCTTTTGCAAAAAAGATTCTTCAAACAAAGCCGGTGATCAGCCATCGGTATTGGAAGTTAACAATATTTTGGATGAAGCAGACGCAAAGTTCCTTGAATTTGCCGCCCAGACAAATGGTGATCCGGGAGCTGCGATTTACCTTACAAAAGACTGGGTTCTGACTCAGGAAACAGTACAGGATGCATTTGTTGACGACAGCACTTATCTGCGAATTCAGATGAAATCAGGTTTGAGAACTGTTTTTTATTTCATAGATACCTATGCTGACGGAAAGGCAAAATTCCGCGGGAGTAGCAAAGGTGGATCCGGAAATCTGGTAAATACTGTCAAGAAAAGCGGGTGTTCTAACAAAATCGAGAACAAAAAAGTATTGATTTTTGTTCCTGCGTGGAATGACTTTTATGAAGATGGTGAAATAGAAAAAATTGTTAAGATTTTTACCGATGGCGGAGATTACCCGGTTACTTTGCTAAAAGGCAGTGAATGTACAATTGATGTAGTTAAGACATTTGGAAATTATGGATTCGTTATTATTGATACACATGGCCTTCCCGATGGATTCAAGATAGGGACGAATATTTATAGTGATAAAACTGTTAAAACTGAAGAAGAAATGAAAAAACTGGTCATCGCTCAGGCC
>JAAXUD010000800.1 GCA_013336205.1 Lentimicrobium sp.
TTTTAATTGGACATCCCTATATTTGCATAAATCCTTAATTTAAAATTAACAAGTATGAAAAAATTAACACTAATCGCAATGATGTTTTCCCTGTGTATTTTCCTGGGAAACAAAAGTTTCGGCGCCATTTCCGGC
Source organism: Lentimicrobium sp. (assembly GCA_013336205.1). GTDB lineage: Bacteria > Bacteroidota > Bacteroidia > Bacteroidales > Lentimicrobiaceae > Lentimicrobium. Next base: position 136 of record JAAXUD010000800.1, read on the forward strand.
GATGATAACAAATGGGCCCGCGACAAATCAGTGAGCAACGTTGATTTGTATTATATGATAGGCGAGTGCAACGGTGAAAAAGTAATTTTTCTGAAATTTGACAATAAGAATAATTACAGTGTGAAAATAACCTGGATAGAAGCCTTTACAGACAAAACTTTTAATAGTGTGGTAGAAAATTTTAATGGGGCAAAGCAACTTACTCTTCCTCCGGGCGTCACCAGCCAGGATGGTTGCAATGCGATCGCCCACCCCGAGTGCCTGATAAACATGAATACCGTTGATCCTACTCACCCGGTTGATCCGTTGAATCTCGAATTCAAAGATGTTACCGTCAGTAAAGTAACCAACTAAATTAACCAGAAGTAATTAATCATTTTAATAGAATTAATCATGAAAAGCACCAATAAATCTATTTCCAGGCGTCTTGCGATGATATTCGCCTTGTTTTTGTTATTTGGTTTTTCCCAGGTAAACCAATCCCTTGCGCAAAGCAGCCTGGGCACTGAATTTTGGATTTGTTTTCCGGCCAACATAGATCAGGGTAGTAATAGTGCACGTCAGCTTTATATTACAGCTGGAACCGCAAGCGTGGTAAATGTTCAGATTCCCGGTCTTGCCTTTTCAACAACCGTGAACATCCCTGCAGGAACATTGACGACTGTTAACCTGCCTTTAACAGTAGATGTAACTTCTAATGGAATAGTTGACAACAAGGGGATTCATGTAACTTCCGATAACCCGGTCACTGTTTATGCCATGAATTCAAGAAATGCATCAACAGATGCCTACCTTGCCCTGCCAGTTGATGCCCTTGGAACAGATTATCTTGTTATGGGATATACCAGGGATGCCGATAACCCACTCTTTGCTCAAATGACAATCGTAGCAACTGAGGACAACACTGCGATAACGATCACCCCCAAAGCTACGGGTGGAGGATTTACTGCAGGAGTACCCGGAAATATTGTGCTGAACACAGGTCAGGTATTTCAACTCAGATCGAATCTATCCGGCGCTGATTATACAGGTTCAGTCGTGGTATCAGATAAACCTGCCAGTGTCTTTGGGGGTAATAATTGTACAAATATATCAGGTAGTTTAAGGGCTTGTGACCACCTCGTTGAACAAATGGTGCCTACATCCGGATGGGGAAAGAGTTTCCTTACGGTACCCCTGGCAACCCGTCTTGCGGGTGACGTTTTCAGGGTGATGGCACAGCAGGCCGGAACCCAGGTCAATATCAACGGCGCCCTGGTTACCACCCTGAATACCGGAGAGTTCTATGAAACTATCCTTGCCAGCAATTCCTACAACAGGATCAATTCCAACAATCCGATCCTTGTTGGCCAGTATTCCAGAAGTTCAAACGCCGATGGTATTGTATCGGATCCATTTTTCGCCCTTGTGCCTCCGGATGAACAATTCCTTAATAGTTATATAATCTCAGCTGGCACATCAAATATTCCAATTAATTACCTGAATATCACATCACCCACAGCCAATACAGGTACTGTGCTTGTCGACGGTGTACCGGTCCCGGGCGGCTCATGGACTCCCATACCGGCTACTACCTTCTCGGGCGCCAAGGTATCTGTCGGAGCAGGTGTGCATACTGTCTCAAGTACTTCGCCGGTAGGACTCCTGGTTTATGGATTTGGATCTTTCGACTCTTATGGATACCTCGGTGGTCAGGCTTTCGGAGCTGTAGCAACCATTTCCACCCTTGATTTAACACCACCTGTTGGCGGCGCATCGGTCGGCTCAAACCAATGCTGGAATGCAGAAGTCCTGGACAATTTCGGGGCCCCGGTTTCCGGCGTCAGGGTCGACTTTACCATCACCGGCGTGA
>JAAXUD010000250.1 GCA_013336205.1 Lentimicrobium sp.
CGCTCTTCCGATCTGCCAAATTAACAGAGTATAAATGGCCAGTTCGGTAACCTTTACCGATAAACCTGCAATAATAAAAGCATGGTCTTCAATCAGAAACCCGGTTTCATCAATCTCCCCAAGGTAAATTTCATGAACTGGTGTTTCGGCCACCTGGCTAATATCACCTAAACAATCATAGCTAAGTTTATAATCCGGCTTTTTGACCATAAGTTCAAAAACCTCTTTTAGTTCCACGGGGATGTTTCTGAAATCGTCTTTAACAGATTTGCTTTCTTTACTATTGTTCAGACGCTCAATTTCCCTGATAAAGTCAGGTTCCTGATCTTCTTTATCTGTTCTGGCCATAAATACGATATTTGCAAGCTTGACTGCTTTTGATTGTTCTGTTCCTGTATCTGAAAACCAACGGGTTATGAGTGAAACAGAAAAAGGCAGCGCATTCAGATAAAAGTAACTCAGCAATGAAATCTCGTCAGGGGAGAGGTTGGCTATTTTGTTTTCAGTTATGGCCGAAAGTAAAGGATTAAAGCAAAGGTCATTATGTAAACTATCGAATAATTTAGCAGAATCTATAATAAACTTATTGTCCAGACAATTATAATGGATGAGCCCGGGATTTGTAATGCCAGATGAAAAATTCGCTGGATTTCTATCTATAATCAATGCCAATGAATTATTCAGGGAGGTCGGAAAATGAGTTTCATAGGAATTAAGCCATTCTTCCGGGGATATTTGTGATATTTCACTACTGTTTATCAGGGTAATCATTTACAATTATTTAAAGGCTGGTTTTTTAACCAAAAAATGTCTGGTTATATAATGTAAGCAAAGTTAGAATCTATCATGATAGTTAAGTAAGAAATCTGAAGCAGAACAAAAAATACTAATGACTATCTTTGCATCCTGATTTTTTTTCATGACATATACTGAACTGGAGAACAAGGTTATAGACTATTTAAAAGATTTTTATGAAGCTAAAGAAGCCAGATCGATACAACGGTTTCTTTTTGCATCTATAACTAAACTTGAACCTGCAGCGTATTTGCTTATTCGGAAGGATGAAGCAGGAACTGATGTAGTTGCGTCCGTTTTGCAGGCAGTTACGCAACTAGCTGAATATAAGCCCATACAATATGTCGTAGGGAAAACCTGGTTTTGTGGATTTGAGTTTTCAGTCAGGCCTGGAGTACTTATACCGCGCCCGGAAACTGAACTATTGGTGCAAAAAATCGTTGAAAAATACAATGCAAAAGAAAAACTGAAATTGCTTGATGTTGGCACTGGTAGTGGGGCTATTGCGGTTAGTCTTGGATTAATGATGGATACGCCGGACATCACAGCAATAGATATTAGCTCTATTGCCCTGGCGATTGCCGGAGAAAATGCTGAGCTTAACCATACCCATATCAATTTTATGGAGTTGGATATTTTAAATAAGGCAGCATGGAATAAACTCCATAAATTCAACCTGATTGTGAGCAACCCACCTTATGTGAAACAATCAGAACGCAAGCTGATGAAAAGGAATGTGCTTGATTTTGAGCCGGAAACAGCACTATTTGTTGAAGATGCTGATCCTCTGATTTTCTACAGAAGTATTGCTGAATTTGCAACATTGCACCTTGAGACTGAGGGTGAATTGTGGTTCGAAATAAATGAAGAGGAAGGGAAAAATATTTCTTCTTTATTATTCGAAAAAGGGTTTTGCAAGGTTCAGATTTACACTGATCTCAATAATAAGGACAGGTTTGTTTCAGCCATAAAATATATTGATAATTAACGACTTACACTGGCCGGAAAAAATATAGAATTTCTTTCTGCAATTCAGTTACATTTATAGAAATGCTGGATTAATACTAAGGTTAATTTTACTTTTTTTTCTGTTTAAGATAAGGCAAACTATACCTGAAACCGGCTTTTCAAACCTTTTGATCAACCAGACGTTTATTAAAAGAATTAAACTTTTTTGAATAATGAAAATAATCTTCTCACTTTTTCTCGCTATATTATTTACAATAAATAGTTCTGCGCAATCGGAACCTACCTATTACCGGATAAAATTTATTGATAAGGCAAATTCTGCTTTTTCCTTATCGAGGCCCTCTGAGTTTTTATCAGCGCAATCCATTGAGCGGAGACATAAGCAACAGATAGCGCTTACTGAATCCGATTTGCCTGTTAATCATGAATACCTGGAAGTTCTCAGGAAGGATGGTGCGGAAATTCTGTATTCTTCAAAATGGCTGAATCTGGTTATTGTAAAAATAGCAGACAGAAATGACATTGGCAAAATAGCCAGCAATCAGTTTATTAAAGAAATAAACCCGGCCGATCATCTGTTTAAACAAAATTTATCTCAAAAAAAGAATAACTTTTTTGATTTTGAGACTGTTGAAGAATACAAAACGAAGGAAAAAATACTGGAAAATAAGACGGTTTCAGCATACAATTATGGTGCTTCACTTAACCAGGCTCAGATGATTGGTGTTGATCAGATGCATGACCTCGGATTTAACGGCAGAGGAGTGAAAATAGCTGTCATTGATGGTGGATTTAATAGTGTAAATACACTTGCAGTCTTTGATAGTCTGAATCAGAATGGACAGATTATAGGTACAAAAGATTTTGTACAACCAGGTAATGATGTTTACGGCACTTTAATGAGTACCCATGGAATGATGGTTTTATCAATTATGGGGGGATATTTGCCTGGTCAGTTAATTGGAACTGCTCCAAAAGCATCCTATCTATTGCTTAGATCAGAAGATGTTCAGGCTGAATATTTGATGGAAGAATATTATTGGGTTAATGCAGCTGAATATGCTGATTCGGTGGGTGTTGATATTATAAATTCTTCACTGGGTTACACACTTTTTGATAATGGAATTGGAGACCATTCCTATGCAGATATGGATGGTAACACAACTGTTGTAACGATTGGTGCCGATATGGCCGCATCCAAAGGCATTCTGGTCGTCAACAGTGCAGGTAATTCAGGCAATGATCCATGGCACTATATTGGCGCTCCGGCCGATGGTGATAGTGTATTTTCAATTGGGGCAGTTGATCCGTCCGGAGTATACGCCTCGTTCAGTTCTGTCGGACCAACCAGCGATGGCCGGATAAAGCCGGATGTTTCTGCTCAGGGAGCTAACACCATTGTCGCAGTTATACCTTCAGGTGTTGCAGCAGGAAGTGGAACTTCCTTCTCTTCTCCGGTTATTGCCGGCGCAGCTGCCTGCTTGTGGCAAGCCAATCCAACATTCAGTAATATGGAATTAGTAAATGCTATCAGAAATAGTGGTTCCCAGTCCTCATCCCCGGATAATCTTAAAGGTTGGGGTATTCCCGATTTTATTCTTGCCAATAATCTGCTTACCTCAACTTTTATTGAAATAAAAGAAACATTGACAGGTTTAAACGCTTATCCAATTCCTTTTCATACAAAAATTACCATTGAGTTGGAATCAAGTCTTGGGATAATCGCTGATATCAAAATTCTAAGTTCGATGGGAAGTACCATGGCAGAAATGAAAGGCATTGAAATTAACAAAGGCAAAAATCTAATTTCATTTAATAAACTTGACAGACTGCCTAAAGGCATATATATGCTTCAGATTTCTGATGGTTATCACTTTATTACTAAGAAAATAGTGAAGTAACCCTGATTCATTTTTCTGACTTAAATATTGAAATCCGGGAAACCCCGGATTTTTTATTGAAATTCAATTACTTAAACTTCATTATCACTGATTATATCTCCATTTCTGTGCACTGCTTTGAAAATGGCTCAGCAGTGATGGGTTATATTTAAACAGAGAAGAGATAAGAGATTCAAAAAGGGGATTGGTAGTAAACTATTATTATTGTACCGGAATTATTTTCTATTCGCTTTTACATCCGGATAGATTTTTGTTTTTAAGGTCATTGAAAATTCCGCAATATTTTTGATAAGTGTAACATAGTTAGCGGGAATAAAATGATGTTACTAACCTATTTGTTACCTCATCGTTGAGTCAACCAATGAATTAAACAATTCAGTAACAATATTCACCATCAAAGTTACAAATGTAACACAATGGTGCATTATATCTTGTATAATGACAAATATACACATGTAATAGTATTAAAACATTGTTATACAATGCGATATGATATAATACACAAATGTAAATCAATATAATTCACTTATGTAAAATGATGTCAACCGGACCTTTCTTATAAACCTTAATTAAAGAGTTGTAATTATAAGAAGATTTATATTGATATAATTAACTATGCTAGTATATTTTAAATACTATTATTTAAACTATTAATACATATAATTATATGTTTACACATGTAGTATACAAAAGTAAACAATAACCCGGTGATTTTTATCGATAAAAATAGGTACATGTGTAAATCTACGGATGTATATGACAATATTATAATCAAATAACCGCAGTACAAGTGTAAATGAGACTTTGTTGAAGATATGATTATATAAATATTTATATGACGTTCTATACCAGTAAATTATAGTAATAATATGAAGTTTTTGTAGAAATAAACTATTGATTGAATCATTCCTGAGAATTAATATTAATATTTGTATAATATATTTAATAACAGTAATATATAATATTTAACTCAAGTAATACATTAAATAAAATGACTAATTCTATTAGTTACATTATTAACATCATACTTTTTTAAATGTTTGAATTGGTTATTTAATATTGTAAATTTGGATCATAAATATTATGGTTATGAACAGCAGAATAGCATTGGTATTAAAAGCCAAAAACATAAGCCCGTCTACCCTGGCTGATGATCTGGGCGTGCAGCGTTCGGGAATATCTCATATACTGAATGGCAGAAATAAACCCAGCCTCGAATTTATTCAAAAATTAATAAAACTATATCCGGACATCAGTATACAATGGATATTATTTGGTGAGGGACAAATGATGAATCCTTATCCGGGAAAGATTGCTGAAGTAGTTGAAAGTAGCGCTTTGACTTTTCCCGATGAAAAACCTAAACCCCGGATTATGGAGTTATTCAGCACTGTAGATGAACATGAACAGGTTGAGCCAACTCCTGAGCGGGGAAAAGAATTGAAAAATGAGGGTGAATTCACACTAAATCAAATAGATACACTACCTGAAGAAAATGACA
>JAAXUD010000251.1 GCA_013336205.1 Lentimicrobium sp.
CGATCTGTCGAAAATCATATCTCTTTCAGAAGCCGCATCAATTGCTATACACAGCATGGTATTGATAGCCGGGTCCAAAGACAGCCTTAATGTTATCAGAATTTCAGAACGAACCGGTGCATCCAAACATCATGTAGCCAAAATCCTGCAAAGACTGGTAAAAGAAGGCTATTTAAATTCAAGCAGAGGCCCTTCCGGCGGTTTCGTACTCAGGATACCAGCTCCAAACATCACGCTTTTGCAGATTTATGAAGCGATAGAAGGAAAACTGGATGAAGTCAGTTGCCCTGTTGATAGTCCTGTTTGTCCGTTTCAAAAATGCCTGATGGGAAATATCGTCAAAAAAATGACTACTGAATTTAAAACTTATATGGGCAACCAAACTTTGAGTGATTTTATAAGTAATTAGCGGATTAGCTGATTAGCGGATTAGCAGATTAGCAGATTAGCATATTAGCAGATTTCGGATTGCTGATTGCGGATTGCTGATTTCGGCCCTCCGACCACTGACCTCTGACATCCGACCTCCGACCTCCGACTTCTGACCTCCGTTCCGATAGCTATCGGAATCCGACTTCTCACCTCTCACCTCTTATTACCAGATTAACAAATTAGCTAAATCATTATGAATTAGTTGCTTATAATTCTTAAAAAAAATATTTTAGATTTTTCTTGCACAATATTATCAAATGTTCGTATATTTGCGTATTCAAATACCGAAATACATCTATACGCAATTCTGATGGCAAAAGTGGTTCATATTTCCGAGGCAGCATCACTGGCAGTGCATAGCATGGTGTTGATTGCCGGCAGCACTGAAATGCTCAACGTGAACCAGATAGCTGATGCAACCCATTCATCACGTAACCACCTGGCTAAAGTTATGCAGGTGCTTGTCAAGAACAATTTTCTTGAATCAGTCAGGGGACCGAAAGGTGGATTTACGTTGAAAGGTGATCCAAAAAAAATAAACCTTTTGGAAATTTATCAGTTAATAGAAGGAGTGCTTGAAGAACATCTCTGCGGGATTGAAAGTGGGAAATGCCCATTTCAGACCTGTGTATTCGGTGAGCTGGCCGATAAATTCTCCCATGAATTTATCGGATACCTCAGGAATAAGACCTTAGCTGACCTCATTTCAAACAAATAAACAATGAAACGGACTATTATTAAAATTGACGAAGAATTATGCAATGGTTGCGGCAATTGCGTACCGAATTGCCACGAAGGCGCCTTACAGATTATTGACGGCAAAGCCCGGCTAATCAGCGATCTGTTTTGCGATGGATTAGGAGCCTGTATCGGCCATTGCCCGGAAGGCGCGATTACGATGGAAGAACGTGAAGCCGAGCCATACGATGAAATTAAAGTTATGGAGTTAATGGTTCCAAAAGGCCGGAACACCATACTGGCGCACCTTGAACACCTGCGCGACCATAATGAGACTGAGCTATTGAAGCAGGCAATTAATTATATCAAAGAGCATAAAGTTGACATGAGTCCCAAAGAAGGCAACAACCAGCCTCAACATATTCATCATCATAATCATGAACACCAGCCGGTAAAATCATTTGAAAATATAAGCCAGGCGAGGGCTTCAGTTGCTCCGGAGTCTTCAGGCTGTGGCGGTGGATGTCCCGGTTCAAAACCGATTGATTTCAATATTGACCTGAATAAAGTTAACGAAGCAGTGGCTGGCATTTCAACTATCGAAGCCATCCCGGTGACCGAAGCGCCATCCGAATTGCGCCAATGGCCGGTTCAATTGCACCTGCTTAATCCGAATGCCGGATATTTCAAAAATGCAGATGTTTTACTCGCAGCGGACTGTGTAGCCTTCTCCATGGGCAATTTTCACAATCATTACCTGAAAGGCAAAACGCTGGCAATCGCCTGTCCGAAACTCGATTCTAATAAAGAATCCTATGTTGAAAAGCTTACCGCCATGATCAGCCAGAGCAACATCAATACCTTGAGTGTGGTGATGATGGAAGTTCCCTGCTGTGGAGGATTAATTCAGATGGCCATGATGGCCAGACAACAGGCTGGACGTAACATTCCGATTAAAAAATCTATCATCAGTGCCCAGGGCTCTGTATTACATGAAGAATGGGTATAAGAGAATTTCTAATTTCTAATTTCTAATGTCTAATCTCTAATTTCCAAAGTCCAATTTCCAATCCCGAAAGCTATCGGGACTGATTTCTAAAGTCCAATTCGAATTCAGGTGCTCAGACCAATCACAAACCAATGGTAAATCTTATGAACAGAAATTTTAAATTATTAGTAGCAACCCTTATTGCTGCGGTTGTATTGCCTTCTTTAACCTATGCGCAATTTGTGCTGAGTGGCGAATTGCGCCCAAGGGCTGAATACAGGCATGGTTTCAAGTCTCCGGCTACAGAAGGCATGGACGCGGCGATGTTTGTATCGCAGCGCGCCCGGCTCAATCTGAATTTCAAAAATGAAAAAATGAAGTTTGGCATGAGCCTGCAGGATGTCAGGGTTTGGGGTGATGTTGCCCAGCTCAATACATCCGATAACAGTTTCTCATTGCATGAAGCCTGGGGTGAGTATTATTTTAGTCCTTCATTTTCAGTAAAAGCCGGACGCATGGAACTGATTTATGATGACAGCCGTATCTTCGGCAACGTTGATTGGGCCCAACAGGGACGAAGCCATGACATCGGGCTGCTGAAATTTGAAAATACGAAATGGAAAGCGCATGCCGGGCTGGCCTATAATCAGGACAAGGAACAGTTTGACAGCCGGGTTTATACGGTTTCGGGCAATTATAAAAATCTTCAGCTTTTATGGATAGATAGAAAATGGGCCAAATTGGATGTCAGTTTACTTTTTGTGAACAATGGCATGCAGTTTATTCAGGAAGGCGGAGAGGACGAAGAAACCATTTACGATACCAAATACAGTCAGACCTTTGGAGGAACTGCCATTTACAAAACCAAACCAGCCGTTATATCCTTCAATGCATTTAAACAGGCAGGCACCAGCCAGTCAGACAAAGATATCAATGCTTTTATGTTTGGCGCCAATGTAAATATTGCCCTTTCTGAAAACTTTAATATAATCCCCGGAATTGAATACCTGTCCGGAACAAGCCAGAAGGACGCACCTGAAAATGAAATCAACAGTTTTAATCCGCTGTACGGAACAGCCCATAAGTTTAACGGGCACATGGATTACTATTTCGTTGGCAATCATTTGAATACAGTTGGTCTACAGGATATTTTCGCGAAGGTGCTGTATAAAAAAGGAAAATTAAACGCAGGGATTGATTTCCATTTCTTTGGTGCTGCCGCAGATGTGATTGACCCTGAAGATGCAACAGCAACACTTAGCAGAAACCTCGGTCAGGAAATCGATTTTTATCTTGGTTACAAATTCACACCTGACGTTCAGCTTAACCTTGGTTACTCACAATACCTGACCACTGAATCAATTATAGCGCTAAAAGGCGGAAGTGAAGAGGAAACCAGCAACTGGGCCTGGGTTTCGGTTAGCTTTAAACCGGAGTTTTTAAATACTGCAAAATAAAAAAAAGGGACGAGGGACGGGGGGCGAGGGACGAACATCCTGCTTCCGTTGAAAAAGGGGGCCAAGGGATTGCAGATTGAAGATTGCGAACCAGAATGCCGGTGTTTAAGTTATTACTTTTTACTTTTTACTTTTTACTTTTTACTTTTTACTTTTTACTTTTTACTTGATCTTCCGATTACCAAACTAATAATAACTAAAAAACAAATTAAATGAGCATGTTTTGTTACCAATGCCAGGAAGCAGCCAAAGGAACCGGCTGCACAGGTTCAAAAGGAGTTTGTGGAATTGACGCTGAAGTCATCAATCTTCAGGATCTGAATGTGAGTGTATTAAAAGGCCTTTGTTATTTCAGTACAAAAGCCAGAACTGCAGGTATTGAAGATGCAGAAGTAAATCACTTTGTGCACCATGCCTTATTTTCAACGATTACCAACGCAAACTTTGACCGCACAAAATTCATCAGCCAGATTTACAAAACGGTTGAACTGCGCGACAGAATGAAACAAAAAGCAATTGGTGCCGGAGTAAAATTCGACGCAATGGCCGACAGTGATTTCTGCAACTGGATTCCCGAAAACAATGAGGCCCTGCTTTCCAAAGCGTTCGCCACAGAAGGACGAATAGATGCACCTGACGACGATATCCGTTCACTCCGTGCCCTGGCACTTTATGGTGTAAAAGGGATGTCGGCCTACGCCGAACATGCAATGAGTCTTGGCTTTGAGAGCGCTGGCGTTGATGCCCATGCGCAGAAAGTACTTGCCCTGATGCTCGACGATTCAATGAGCCTGGAAGAGAATATTGCACTGGTAATGGAAACGGGAAAATTCGGTGTTGAAGTAATGGCATTGCTTGACAAGGCCAACACTACCGCTTATGGCAATCCTGAAATCACGAAAGTGAATATTGGTGTAAGCAACAAACCAGGAATACTCATCAGCGGACACGACCTGAAGGATATGGAAGAACTGCTGAAGCAGACTGAAGGAACCGGTGTAGATGTTTATACACATAGTGAAATGCTTCCGGCTAATTATTATCCTGCTTTCAAGAAGTACAGTCACTTCATTGGAAATTACGGAAATGCCTGGTGGAAGCAGAAAGAGGAATTTGAGTCTTTCAACGGACCAGTTCTTTTTACTACCAATTGCATTGTACCTCCAACATCCAACGCAACATACAACGACAGGATTTATACCAGCGGTGCTTCAGGTTTCCCTGGCTTTAAACACATTGCCGACCGCGCAAACGGTGGAATGAAGGACTTTTCACCAATTATTGAGCAGGCAAAAACCTGTCAGCCGCCGGTTGAAATTGAAACAGGTGAAATAATCGGTGGATTTGCCCATGCGCAGGTTTTTGCCTTAGCCGATAAGGTTGTAGAAGCGGTAAAATCGGGTGCTATCCGGAAATTCTTTGTGATGGCCGGATGCGATGGCCGAATGAAAGACCGTGATTATTACACTGAGTTTGCCGAAAAACTTCCAACAGACACTGTTATTCTGACTGCTGGTTGTGCAAAATACAGGTACAACAAATTACCATTGGGCGATATTGGCGGAATTCCACGCGTGCTGGATGCCGGGCAGTGTAACGATTCCTACTCA
>JAAXUD010000801.1 GCA_013336205.1 Lentimicrobium sp.
TACCACCATCGCATGCTTTGGTAAAGGTATTGTTGTTTCTGCCGGCAGCTTTGCTTTGGCATCGCTTCTCTTGTTATATGGGCTGATAACAGCAGGCACATGGTATTCTGCCTATTCATTCCCATACGAGCGTAGAAGCGTGTTAACCCTGGGTATTGTTACGCGCAACAGTGGTCCTGCTGTTGCCATTGCAGTAAGCATCCCCAATTTACAGGGCGAAACATTTGTTTTGATCGGGATGGGAATTATTGTGCAGGTACTAATGTCGTTTCCCCTTGCATACCGGGGTGGCAAAAAATACAAAATGAAAAATACCAACTAATATGAATACAGAAAACACTCCTAAAAGCAAAGTTGCCAACCTGCTTTTTAGCTACCTGCCAATTCTGGACTGGGGCTCAAAATACACGGCTAAAACCTTCAGCAACGACATGATTGTGGCGTTGATCGTTACCATGATGTTGATTCCTCAGTCGCTGGCTTATGCTATTTTAGCAGGGTTGCCCCCTGAAATTGGTTTGTATGCATCGATGGCGCCATTAATCATGTATGCCATCTTTGGTACTTCCCGCGCACTTGCCGTGGGCCCTGTTGCAGTAGCCAGCTTAATGACGGCTGCTGCCGCCGGGCAGCTTGCTTCGCAGGGAACTCCGGAATATTTAGGAGCTGCCATTGCACTGGCTATGGTTTCCGGATTGCTCCTGCTGGCTATGGGATTTCTAAAGTTGGGTTTCCTGGCAAATTTCCTCAGCCACCCGGTGATAGCAGGTTTTATTACTGCTTCAGGTCTGCAGATTGCCGCTGGTCAGCTTGGGCCCGTTCTGGGTATTCATCTGGAAGGTGAAACTTTCCTCGATATAGTGATATCACTTTGGAATTCTATCACTGGTATCCATATTGCGACTACGGCAATTGGGGCAGGATCACTTATTTTCCTGTTCTGGGTGCGCAGCGGGCTGAAACCACTTTTACTCCGTTTAGGATTAAGTGCAAAACTCTCCGACATACTTGTTAAAGTAGGACCAGTTGTTGCCATAATCGCTACCATTCTGATTGTAGGCCTATTCGGGCTGTCGGATATTGGGGTAAAAATCGTAGGAAAAGTTCCCGGAGGCCTGCCTAAGCTGGCTATGCCTCCGCTTGATTTTGAACTATGGTTGAAGATCCTCGTTCCGGCGCTTCTTATTTCTATCGTGGGTTATGTTGAGTCCATTTCGGTAGCGCTCACGCTTGCTGCCAAAAAACGCCAGCGCGTTGATCCCGACCAGGAATTGATTGCCTTAGGCGCTTCAAACATTGGTTCAGCCATTTCGGGTGGATTCCCGGTCACCGGTGGATTTGCACGTTCAGTGGTAAATTTCGACGCCGGAGCTGAAACACCCGCAGCCGGAGCGTTTACGGCGATTGGTATCGCGCTCACTACCTTGTTTCTAACTCCGCTTCTCTTCTTCCTGCCTAATGCCACCCTTGCTGCTACCATTATTGTTGCGGTACTTGGACTGGTAAATTTAAGTGCATTGAAACATGCATGGGCTTTCAATAAAGCTGATTTTGCAGCCATGGCCATCACTATCCTCATAACATTAATTGAAGGCATCGAGCCGGGATTAATTGCCGGAGTTACACTATCAATTTTGCTGCACCTTTATAAAACCTCAAGGCCACACATTGCTGTTGTTGGCCAGATTCCGGGAACTGCCACTTTCAGAAACAAGGAACGACACGAGGTAGTTACTGACCCTGAAATTCTATCACTCCGGATTGATGAAAGCCTTTATTTTCCAAACGCCCGTTATATCGAAGATTATATCAACAACGCTGTTGCAGCAAATCCTTCTGTAAAACATGTAATTCTTGAATGTCCTGCGATAAACGGAATTGACCTGTCGGCGCTCGAAAGTCTTGAAGCAATCAACCTTCGGTTGAAAGATGGAGGAATAGCGTTTCATCTTACCGAAGTAAAAGGTCCGGTAATGG
>JAAXUD010000252.1 GCA_013336205.1 Lentimicrobium sp.
ATCAGTCCTCTGATAGCAGTGGGAGAGGTGTAGAGAATGTTGATCCCGTATTTTTCAATCATCTGCCACCAGCGATTGGGGTAGGGGTGGTTGGGTGCACCCTCATACATCATAATGGTGGCTCCGTTGATCAGCGGACCATAAACCATATAACTGTGACCGGTAATCCATCCGGGATCAGCGGCACACCAAAAACGATCTTCAGGTTTTATATCAAAAACATACTGAAATGTGGTTGCTGTATAAACACTATAACCACCGTGCGTATGCACCAGCCCTTTGGGCTTCCCGGTTGTCCCGCTGGTGTAAAGAATAAACAGCGGATCCTCAGAATCGGTATGCTCTGTATAGCAATTGTCACAAGCCAGTGGCATCGACATCAGGTCGTGATACCAGAAATCGCGGTCATTTTCCATAAAACATTCTTCTCCGGTCCGTTTAACGGTGATGCAGACCTCAATGGTTGGAGAACGCTTCATGGCTTCGTTGGCAATATTCTTCAGGGATGTTGGCTTTCCGCGACGATAACCACCATCGGCGGTGATAAGGATACGGCTGTTGGCATCTTCAATCCGCTCGGCCAGCGCTTCAACACTGAATCCTCCGTAAACAACACTGTGAACCGCTCCGATTTTGGCGCAGGCGAGCATGGCAATCACTGTTTCCGGAATCTGGGGCATATAAATAGTAATCACTTCACCCGCACGTGCTCCCATCGATCGCAGAATGTTTCCAAATTTGCAAACCTCGCGGTTCAGTGCATGGTAGGAAAATGTACGGACGTCACCTGGCTCTCCTTCCCAGATAATGGCCAGTTTATTGCGGGTAGCATTTTTCTGATGCCTGTCAAGAGCGTTGTGAATAATGTTGATTTTACCCCCAACAAACCATTCATAAAACGGGTGGTTGGTATCATCCAGCACCTTGTCCCATTTCCGGTACCAGTCTAATTTCCTGGCTTCTGCTGCCCAGAATGCTTCCCGGTTGTTGATCGAATCCTGGTAAACTTTTTCGTAATCTTTAACGATGGCACGTTTTTTTACCTCTTTCGAAGGCTCATAGATCTTTTTCAGTGAATTTACCGGTTTGTCCATAGGTTATAGGTTTTTGATCTAAAACATATGAAATGCCAGTGTTGTTTGCAAAAAGAATGTTTTATTGCAAAAGGAATGAATGATTTCTGTTTAATTGAGGGCTCGTTACTTCCGTTAAGATAATAATTTGCAAATAATCCTTCGGCTACGCATGCCTTAATGTCTGGCAGGCATAGCCGAAGGATTTCTTTTTCTGACTAACGACCCTGGTTTATAATGATTAAAAACAGGCCTGATTACTCTGGCTGTTTGTACAATAAATCTGCGCCAATTGTTCCTTCAAGAAATTCAATGTAGGCATCTGATTTCGTAAATTCCAGCTCTTTGGTAATATTCAGAATTCTCTGGCTGACATTCAGCTCTTCTGAGTATTCATTGTTTATTTCCCTGACTAAAAACTCATTAAGATATCTGATGCTCTTCTCAAGATAACTGATGTCCGTTTTTTGTTTTTGCAGCAAACGATCTTTATACCATTCAGCCGTAAGCACATAGTCACGTTCAAACATCTTCATGATGTCAGGATGTGATTCGGTTTTTCCTTCATAGTTGCCGTAGGCCATAATATGCAACAAGGCTTTCAGCGGCGGAATCGCTGCTTCAATACTTCCATCGGCAAAATAATCCAGTGCTACCTTTTTCTGTGCTTCCACGATGTTGTTTACCCCATCAGAAAAAGCTGCAAGATCTTGTTTTTCAGGGCGTAGCATCTTATCATTGAAAACAGCCTGGGGCTCATCAAAAATGCTGTTCAGGTAACTGAAAGCGAAATTTTCAGTAATTCTGTAACCCAGCCTCGAAGCCAGAATTTTTTGGCCATTAAATTCAAAGTCTTCCAGTTTTTCCAGTGAACCTTCGGCAATCAGTTTCTTCGGATCCCGGTCTTTAACATCCATGCGGCACCACAACTCAGGGATAAGCAATGAAATATCGTGGTCGAAACGCGATTCGGTGCCAATGTGCCCTGCTGCCGAGGTAAAAGCATTATAACCTGCCAGTATGTATGATAATAAAGCGTTGTTCAGGTCAGTAACCGGACTCAGCATATTGAAAGGGCCTTTGGTGAGCGCTCCTTCCGAACCGGCGCCGGTTGTAGAAGGCGACTTCCCCGTGAGGCTGCAGATAAAATCCATAAACAAAGCGGGCAGCTCCTGGTAATGAATCGGGCCGTAAACACTCAGTCCTCTTATGCCAAGCTTTTTATCAGGCGGGTTATTCCGACGGCCGGGCAACACCGCGTTAATGGGATGATAAACGGTTTCTGACAACGGAATGCGGCCGGCCAGGCGAATACCCATATCCGCAAGATAATCATCAATTGGGTTTACAAGGTCGGGCCTGATCTGCAGGTAACGCGGATTTTTAGAAGGCGCACCGTCAACAATCCTGGGATGAGAAGGGGTAATAAAGTAATTGCCGGAGCTGTCGTTGCTGCCTTCTGTAATCAGTTTCCTGATGGGTTTGGTATATTGATCGAAACTTATGGCATCCGCAACCAGGCGTTTTCCGTCCTCAACTGAAAGGGGCTCGTAATTGGAGCAGAAATTGTTTCGCTGCGACAAATCCGACTCTGTTTCCTTGTCATATCCACGGTTTACTGCTTCATCAGGACGCTGAAAGAACTTCTCTTCGCAATTTTCGACCAGTTTTACACTCTTATTGTCGTAATCAGGATTTAGGTATTTCAGATGCTTCACCGGTAGGGTAATAGATGCGGTAATATCATCTTCCATCTGAATTTTGGCGCCGGCAATAAAATCTGACCTGAGCTTATGCAGATACCAGGAGTTGTCGGCGGCATAGCCAACCCTCAGATAACTGGCGCTCAGCTTGCGGTTGTTAAACAGCAACTCATGTCCTTTTCTGCCGTTAATCACGTCAGTCGAAAAATAATCCTTCCAGTCGTCATTGGTGCGCTCGGGACGGTAGAAGCGTTTTACATAAAACACCACAGCCTTCACATGACCCGGAATTGAACGCAGGAATTGATTGTAGGCATCGGTGTACTGTGACGAAGGTGTCAGTAGTTTGATGGTTGAGCCCAGTGTTCGCCCCGGCGATAGCAATGGCCTGGCAATCTTGTTGTGTTCTTCAGGATTTTTCCATCGATCGGAATAATCGCGCCTGATGATGTCATCAGCAGCCTTGATATCTTTGTCAAAATCATCCACAAAGAAAGAACCATAAATAATGGCATTCAGCAATGATTTGGATATCTCAGACTTCCCTCCGCCGGAAACCGTGCTGGGCTTATGGCAGAAAGTTCCCCGCGCATGGGTACTCACCAGTCGCCACGAAGGGGCCGAAGGGTGTTTTTCCATATGGATTTTATGTCCGGAAGGAAAGATATAATAGTATTTTGGTCGCAGGCTGATTTGTTGCTTTTCTCCGTCCTTTGTCCACTGCACGCTGCCTTTGTATAAATCAATTTCGGTATCCTCAGGAATGTAAATGATATTCTCGAACTTTTTATCGATTCCATACCCCTCAGGTTGAAGATGAAATAACTCCCCGTATTTGGCAATAACCTCGCTGAAGTAATAAGCTTTTTTCAGCCTGTTTTGCATAAAAAGAGCACCGTTGAAATTGGCTCCGATGTTTTTCCTCCTGAATGCGATGGCTCCACCTGAATGCTCTTCTTCAACCAGCCCGAAAAGATTCGCAGAATAGCTGATCTGGGTTTTAATCTCCTTTTTGGAATAACCGAAATAATTATCAGCGATCAAGGTGATGACTACCCCCTTTTCATCCCGGCAGGTCAGTTTAAATGGATTCCCTTCATTGTATAGTTCTTCCTCATTTTTCCAGCAGACTTCATCTCTCCGCTGACGCTCAGTTGCCTGATCGTAATGCGGGAGTCCCAGCGCCTTTTTGGTTATTTTGGTAAGCTGTGGAGCCAGCACGACGCATCCGGTATGGCCGGTCCAGTGCTCCGGATCCAGGGCTGCATCACAGCTGGGGTTTGCCGGATTGCCGGCATTGCCAAAAATAGATTCTACAAAATCGATGTTGCTTACAAGACTTCCGGGCGCAAAGAAGCGGACTTCCATTGTTTTTCTTTTCAATACGCCTTTGACTTCAGGGCACACCACAGGTCGCAGCAATAGTGAAACAAAGACTTCGGCCTGTGCTGGCTGAGCCGAAGTAAAGGGCAGTCGGTTAAGCTCACCAGAAGGATTAAATGCAGCCTTCAGGAAATTAGCCCAGGTCTGGCGAGGTACTTCAACCTTGTCGGGCGGCACTGGCAGTCCACCATCAACAATATGAAATGAGCCTTTGGTGGTGCGGCGGTCATTTTTTGGGTTGTGCAATACACCCTGCCGTATCCGGTAGGATTCGATGTATTCGTTTTTATAATGATTCTGGTGCGGTGGCAGACTCAGCACCCTTGCAATACCTGGTTTATCGCAGATAAAGCTGTTGTTGGGAAGTTGTGGAATCTCCGGTAGATTCAGGTCTTCAAGATATTCGTAGATAAAGTCCTGTATTCTTTGATCAGCCGGTGCAAATATATTTGAAACCAGTCGGGTGCGGCTCCTGTAATTGGAAATAAGGCTTTGGGTAAGTTCCAGAAATTGTGGATCAGCCAGCGGCTCTTCTCCGTTATTGTTTGTGCAGTCATCGAATACCGGCAAACCGATGGTCGCAAGTTTAAGATTTATATACCGGATAAGGTCGCGGGTAGATTGAGCTTGAGCCTCTTCTTTTACCGATTTGTTTATATGCTGGTTTTCCATTGTTTAGCATTTTTGAGGTAGTAATTATAAGTTTTACAAAGATACCTCTTTTGGAAATGATTGATAAACAAACTTTTAGCGCAATCGTTTGCACTGAAATATTTTTCTTATTAGTTTTCACATTCATCTGGAAATCAGTTAAAGCAGCGCCCCACAATAACCCGCTTCAGCTAAAAAGGGGAAAGAACCTAATTCAGAGTAAACCCACGATTGCCGGGTATTAAAATTCGCCCGGCTTCGCCTGAACTTTCGCCGGCTTTTGGGCTAAAGCCCCTGTAGGTTCCGGTTTGTTCTTTACC
>JAAXUD010000253.1 GCA_013336205.1 Lentimicrobium sp.
CTTCCGATCTGTCTCCTGGTTTGAACACTCGCCCCTGTTTGATATTATTAAATACCTGGCTGATAAAAAGATCACCACAGTGATTACCACCGATCACGGCTCTGTAAAAGTTGATTCGCCGGTAAAAGTGATTGGCGATAAAGCCACCAATACCAACCTGCGATACAAAACCGGCAGGAGCCTGAGCTATAACCGGAAGGAAGTCTTTGAAATCAAAAATCCGGCCGATGGATACCTCCCGAAGGGAAATGTAAGTTCCAGTTTTGTTTTTTGCAGGAATACCGATTTCTTTGCTTACCCAAATAACTATAATTATTACGTGAATTATTACCGCAATACATTCCAGCATGGAGGTATCTCGATGGAAGAGGTAATGGTTCCCTTTATAACACTAAAACCAAAGTAACAGGCTATGGCAATTACAGAAATCCGCTGTAAGAATAAAGAAGAGCTCGACCGGATTGCCAAAGAACTGATTAACCTTTATCCGGGCAAACGTATTTTTGTGCTGACCGGACCCATGGGCTCGGGGAAAACCACCTTTATTCAGGCTTTGTGCCGGCAACTTCAGGTTGTTGATATTGTAAACAGCCCGACTTTTTCCATTGTGAATGAATACCTTACAAAGGAAGGGAAGAGTGTTTTCCATTTTGACTTATACCGCATCCGCAAAGCAGAAGAATTGCTGGATATAGGCTACGAAGATTATTTCTACAGCGGAGACTACTGCTTTATTGAATGGCCCGAACTGGCTGCTGATCTTATTCCCGATGAAAGTGTATCAATAAGCATAAAGGTTGATGAGCCCGGTCAGGACAGACTATTTATCATTGGTAGTTTTCATGGCTAAAACCTTGTTTTGATTCCTTTTTTTTGTAAATTAGCAAATAAAATCGGGAAACAAAATTCAGGTAATGGAAGAACAACAGAGGGATTTTATTATGTTCCCGTCACATTCTACCGGCTTAATGCCGCAGGAAGAAAGACTTGAAATACCAAACAGGGCCTGCAAACTCAGTATAGGAATTCCTAAAGAAATTGCTTTTCTCGAAAACCGGATCTCGCTGGTTCCTGAAGCCGTTAGTCTGCTGGTTAATGCCGGTCATCGCGTTATTATTGAAAATGATGCCGGTGCAGCTGCCTATTTCAGTAATAACCAATATAGTGATGCCGGTGCTGAAATAGCTTATGATACAGCAAGCGTTTTTCAGGCGGATGTCATCATTAAGGTTGCACCCGCAACCGTTGCTGAAGTGGAAATGATGAAAGGGAAACAGGTACTGCTTTCCTCTCTCAACCTGGCCGGACTTTCTGATACTTATTTCAGGCAATTGTCGGCAAAGCGCATTACTGCCCTCGCATTCGAGTATGTCAAAGACAGAGATGGCAATTATCCGGTAATCAGGGCAATGAGTGAGATTGCCGGAAATACTTCCATTTTGATTGCTGCAGAATACCTCAGCCATCCCGATTACGGCCGTGGACTTATGTTTGGAGGATTGAGCGGTATATCGCCTACAGAAGTTGTTATACTTGGGGCCGGAACTGTGGGTGAATTTGCCACCCGCGCTGCTATGGGTATGGGTGCCCTGGTTAAAGTGTTTGATAGTTCTGTTTATCGCTTGCGCAGATTGCAAAACAATCTGGGAACAAGGGTTTTTACCAGTATAATTCAGCCAAAACCCCTTTCAGAAGCCTTGAGAACTGCTGATGTTGCTATTGGCGCTGTCCGTTCACATGCAGGGCTTTCTCCAGTTTGTGTTACCGAGGGAATGGTCCAGCAAATGAGGGCAGGTGCCATTATTATTGATGTGAGCATTGATCAGGGCGGCTGCTTTGAAACCTCTGAAATTACAGATCACAAAAAACCGGTTTTTGAAAAATATGGGGTTACTCATTATTGTGTACCCAACATCGCTTCGAAAGTGCCGCGCACTGCATCCCGTGCACTCAGCAACCTGCTTGCCCCAATCCTTCTTAAAATAGGAGAGGAGGGCGGAATTAACAATATCCTTCGTGCCGACAATGGAGTAAGAAATGGAGTGTACTTATACAATGGCGTATCGACAAACAGATACATCAGTGAGTATTTTCATTTGCCTCACAAAGACATTGAGCTTCTGATCGCAGCATTTCAATAAAAATCCAAATTGCAGCGATCAGAAAGCGCAATTAAAATCTGTTAATGCAATACTCCGGTAATTTTAAGAATCACGCGAAGACGCAATGACGCAATGAATTGATTACGAATGATTTATAATTTCAAAATGAATTTACATAATGCATTGAAAATCAATGATTTAAAATTTTTTAACGGAGTACTGTTAATGAATACCTGAAATAAAAAAGATGCATTACAATTGCTGTAATGCATCTTTTTTATTGATTAATCCTTGATCAGATAACGAAATGTCCGATATAATTATGGGGGCTTAATGCCCTGAGTTCTTTTTTAACACTCTCATTAACATTCAGTTTCTCAATAAACGCGGCAATGGTTCCCTCGCTTATTTTAGCATTGGTACGGGTCAGTTCTTTCAGTGTCTCATAGGGCTTGGGATAGCTTTCGCGACGAAGAATAGTCTGTATTGCTTCGGCAACTACTGCCCAGTTGTTATCGAGGTCGGCTGATATTTTTTCTTCGTTCAGCACCAATTTACTGAAACCTTTTAACAAGGATTTAATGGCAATAATCGTATGAGCAGCCGGTACGCCGATATTCCGGGTTACGGTGGAATCGGTCAGGTCGCGCTGCATTCTTGAGATCGGGAGTTTGGCCGACAGGTGCTCAAATAAAGCGTTGGCAATACCCAGGTTTCCTTCGGCATTTTCAAAGTCGATAGGATTTACCTTATGCGGCATAGCTGAGGACCCGATTTCTCCGGCTTTAATTTTTTGCTTAAAGTAATCCATGGATACATAGGTCCATATATCACGGCTAAGGTCGATAAGGATAGTGTTTATGCGTTTAAAGGCATCGAATAATGCAGCCAGGTTGTCATAATGCTCGATTTGGGTAGTAAACTTCTGCCGCTCAAGATTTAAACTGTTGCGCGTAAAATGGTCGGCAAATGAAATCCAGTCAATTTCGGGATAGGCAGCATAATGTGCATTCAGATTACCGGTGGCTCCGCCAAATTTTGCAGTAAAAGGAACCGCCCTCATCTGTTTTATCTGCTGCTTTAGCCTGTCAACAAACACATAAAGTTCCTTGCCAACCGTTGTTGGAGTCGCGGGTTGTCCATGGGTGCGGGCAAGCATGGGTATGTTTTTCCAGGTTTTGGCTTTCTGGGTCAGTTTCTTAACCAGATCTTCCAGCATGGGAAGCATCACATCTTCAATGGCAAGCCTTAATGAATAAGGTCCGGCAGTATTGTTTATATCCTGCGAAGTAAGCCCGAAATGCAGAAATTCCCTGTATTTGCCAAGGCCCATTTTGTCGAATTTCTTTTTAAGGTAATATTCTACCGCCTTTACATCGTGATTTGTGATGGCTTCAATTTCCTTGACTTCCGCAGCATCAGTAAAAGTAAAATCACGACACAGCGCGCGCAGGTTCTCAAAATCTGTTTTTGTTACCCCTGAAAGCTGGGGCAGAGGAATCTGACAGAGTGCTATAAAGTACTCAATTTCAATAAATACCCTGTAATTAATCAGGGCAGCCTCTGAAAAGAAATAGGAAAGTCCTTCGACCTGCTTTCTATAGCGCCCGTCTACAGGTGATATAGCATTTAATACTGTTAGCTCCATAGTAATTGCCTTTAACTAAAGTTCAAAAGTAAGCAAGCAATTCTAAAGATAGCAAATTTTTTTTCTTTTTTATCAGTTTTCTATGATAATATTCACACTTATAGATTTTTAGCTATAATCTGGTTAATAAAGGCCGCTACTTTCTCAGGTTCATTTGTTCCAATCCTGACCTTTCGCTTGCTGTTTTTAAATTTGAGTTCAACCGCGTTGAATCCACTTACATTATAAATTGTCGTATTAAGCGCATAATGAATGCCCCAGCCGTGAAAAACGTTATTTTTAACTACCGAAACCTGTTCAATTTTTTTTAATTCCCAGCTTTTGCGGATCAAACCAATACCAAAACTGATTTTCACTTCGGAATAGTCAATGTGGATTTTTAACTGGTAAAATAATAATGCCGGAATTATCAAAACCGGGATCAGTATAAAAAACATAAACGATTCTTTTTCTGAGATTCCGGGCCAAAGAATGAAACCTGCAAAAAACAGCAATGTCAAAGCCATGACAATAATTATTACCCAACCGGTTTGTTTTGTTTCCATGAAGTTAAGATTTTAGGATTTGGGATAGGATTATCGGATTTGTTTAATAATACAATAGTCCGTTAATATTTTGTCTCACGCAAAGACGCAAAGACGCAAAAAAAATGATAAGAGCGACATGCGAATTCAAAGTGCATAAATCTGATTTCTTGAAGATCAATTGTTTAAAAATTATTAACGGAGTATTAATAATAGAAATGTTGGAGGGTTTGACCAAAAATGAATTCAGTTCCCAGGTTGTTAACCAATTAGAAAATTACATTCCCAGCACTTCTCCGATGATTAGAACATCCGTTGGCGTGAAAGCCGGTCGTTTTCTTAAAATAGTATAAGCCCTGCAACCCCGGGCTGCGGATTGGCAGTTATGGCAAACAGCATCATGGGTACAGGGCGTATCCCTGTTAAGCCGCTTCATATTCATCGGACCGGCAATTTGCTCCAGTCTTTTAAAGGCGGCTTTTTCATTGCTTACTACCTTATTGATTCCGGCTACAATAATCACTTTTTTAGGTCCGAAAATCATTGCCGCTACCCGGTTGCCATAGCCATCCACATTTATCATCGTTCCGTCTACGGTAACTGCATTGGTGCTGCTAATGAATAAGTCGCTGGTGAGTTCCTGCCGCATTACTTCCAGTCTTTCTTCTTCAGAAAGTCCGGCTGCTCCATGGTCGATAAGAACTGCTCCCAGCGAAGCCGCTCTTTCTCTTATTTCCATTGCTCTTACGGTCATTGATCCTCCAAAAGCGACACGCATTCCGGGGGTTATCTGATTGCAGATGTAATCTGCCGCTTCGGCTGAAGTATTGAAGAAACTGGCA
>JAAXUD010000254.1 GCA_013336205.1 Lentimicrobium sp.
TTCCTTCCCATTTCTTCTCAAGCATTGGAACACCTGAAACGTAACGAAGTAGCAAGGTAATTACTATCGGACCAACAACGGTGTAAATGCCATCAACCACGGGAACTGCCATTAACCAAATTCCCCACCATAGCAGGGCCTCACCAAAATAATTGGGATGGCGCGTATATTTCCATAGACCATTTGTAATAATTTTTCCTTTATTATCTGCGTACTTCTTGAATGCAAGCAGTTGATAGTCTCCCAGTACCTCAAATATAAAACCTGTAATAAAAATCAGTAACCCGACTATGTCAATCATTCCAAACCCAACGGTTTTACCATAATTTATGTGTAAAACCGGCCAGGAAATGATCAGCATAAAGAATCCCTGAAGCATAAAAATCTGGAAAAAGCTTCTCAGAATGAAATGTTTCCATGTATTCCTCCAGTTGGCATACCTGAAGTCTTCTCCTTTGCCCCGGTTTCGAATGTAAATATGTATTGCCATCCTGAGTCCCCAAATAATTACCAGCATGTTGACCAGCAGTTTTTTGAAGTCAATGCTAACTTCGTGTGCAAAACTCAGGATTGCTAAAAATATAAAACCCAGGCTCCAGAAAATATCAACAATGGAATTGTCTTTCAAAATCAAGGCAAACAGAAAAATTAATGTCATATAAATTAAGACAAAAACCGCTGCTGTTGTATAGTATTCAAACATTTTAGCAAGATTTTGAAGGTTAAGAGACTGGTTAACTTATGCTGGATTCCATGAGTCAATAATTTGACAATTGTTATATATAGTTCGTAATAAACAGCTTAAATATCCCTCCCGTCAAATGAGAATTAAAAAACCGGAAAGAATTTGTCCTTTCCGGTTTTTGATATTGTCATAATGAGCTGTATATATTTCAGGTAAAAAATGTCGCATTCAACGAAATGAAAGTTCTATCATTAATCAGATTACTACTTTTTACTTTAGACTTTAGACTTTTTACTTCCCTCTAATCTTCAAACATTATAGAAAGTGCAACCACACCCGGGCCTACATTTGTTCCGAGAACAGGGGATGCATCATTTATAAATTCAGGCTCAAGACCACTGATTTCCTTCATTTTTTCGGAAAACCAATTTGCTGTCGAGAGGTTTCTGGCATGAGAAATTGAATATCCCCAGATTTTCCGTTCTGATGCTAAACTTTTAACCTTAGTTAAAATTAACTCCATACTTCCTTTTTCGGTAAAAGGTTTTCCGAAAGCTTCAGTTTTTCCGTCATCATTAAGCGTAACAACCGGTTTCAGATTGAGCAGGGATCCTATCATACCTTTGGTATAACTAACCCTGCCACTTTTTACCATATATTTAATTGTTTTAGAGGAGACAAACATCTTTGTGTTTTTCGACCATGTCTCAATCTTACTTACAATCTGGTCGTGCGATGAACCATTCTCAATTGCTTTGGCAGCGCGCAATACTATTAATCCAAGTCCGCTGGATAAGCGTTTTGAATTTATAACATTTATCCTTTTACCACTGTGTTCAGCTACAGCATGTGATGCCTTTGAACTATTACTCCAGGTGCCACTAAGCGCAGCGCTGATGTGAATACCCAGGATTGAGTCATAATGACTGGCAAGATAAGAATATCTGTTAAAAAAGTCTTTATAGGCAGGTTGGGCGGTAGAGGGGTATTGTGGCGCTTTGTCAATCATTGAATAAAACTGAGCTGGTAATAAGGTCAGTCTGTCAAGAAAATAATTTTCACCAAAATGCACACTTAAAGGAACAACCTGCAATTGGTATTTTTCGATTAATTCCTGGGGAATATCACAGGTTGAATCGGTAACAATAGCGATCGGGAAAGCAGGGTTGGATGTAATCCTCTGCTGCATTACCATATCATCCACCTTTTGAAAAGTAATGTTTCCTGCACGACTGAGCGCAGTCATAACTTTAGAAGGATGATCGCTGTGAATATGAACCCTCATTTTTCGGGAAGAACCTGCAACTACCATTGAATCTCCCAGATGTGCAATAGATTTTCTTACCTGTGAGAGATCTGTTTTCCGTTTTTCATCCAGAATTATCATTGCTTCAGTACAATACCTGAAAGTAATAACATCATGTGAAACAACTTCCGAGTCTGCAATAACAACAGTCTCACGTCCGGCAAGCATTTTGCGTAATTCACCTGCTTTTACAAATTCAACCATTCCCTGCAAAAAAACCACAAAACCCTTAGCTCCAGCATCTACAACATTTGATTTGGCCAGAATTTCAAGCTTTCCGGTTGTTGCCTGTAATGATTCAAGCGCTTTTTGATACGCTTTTGCCAATAATTCAATAAAATCTTCAATAGTATCTTTGAGGATGTAAATGAACTCAGCCCATTCCCTCATAACTGTAATCATAGTCCCTTCAACAGGATTAGCTATGGCTTCATACGCATAGGTGACGGCTTTTTTCAGTATCTGGGCAAAAGTTTCTACACTTACGGTTTCATGTTTTTGAATTTCAGTACTGAAACCATAAATAAACTGTGCAAAAATAATTCCTGAATTACCTCTGGCGCCTGTAAGCGCTGCGTCAGCAAGTGCTGCTGCAGTAAGCTTAAGATCTGAAGTAGGAATCGGGCTTTCAACAATCGACCGCATGGTCGATGCAAGATTAGTACCTGTATCGGCATCTGCCACAGGAAAAACATTGATCTTGTTGATTAATACCTGGTTCTCGAAAATTTTCTGGGCTCCAGCTAAAAAGCTATAATAGAGTGTTTTACCGTCGAGCTCAGTGACTGATTTTGATGGAGTGTTCAAATGTTTGGTTATTGATTAACAATATTAAAGCCAATTAACAAGCTATTTACCAAAATGTTAGCGAACAAATGAAATTCAGGTTTAAATAATGAAAATTATGCAGAAAATCCTGATTTTGAAAAACCTGATCCTTCCCGTGGTCAGCTTTGAGTACAAAGGTAGTTTATAAAAAAAATATAGAAGTGAATTATAGATGTGGCAGGCAATATTTTAATCCGGTTTTAATTCCAAGAATAAACCAAAATGGTTAAAAATAGATCCATCATTCTAAATATCAATGAAGTAAACTTTTTTTGCCTGTTGATATCTTTTATTTGATTCGTTTAAATTTCCGGAGCTGATTATCCATAATTATTTGGTTTAATTCTGGTAAC
The DNA here is from genome assembly GCA_013336205.1 of Lentimicrobium sp. Taxonomy (GTDB): domain Bacteria; phylum Bacteroidota; class Bacteroidia; order Bacteroidales; family Lentimicrobiaceae; genus Lentimicrobium. The sequence continues at coordinate 3,173 of JAAXUD010000254.1, forward strand.
AGATCCTTGTAGTCACTCTTTTTTCCACAATAATACATTTCTGTCAATGGATCATTGTCCAGAATCATCTTCATTAATTCTTCATGTGATGGTGTATGATCCAGACGACTGTATTCATAATATGTCCATTTTAAAAATGCACATCCTTCATTAATACCTCTTTTATCAAGCAAATATCCGTTTTCAAGTTTTTCAGGATACGCCAGATCTCCATTTATCAAAACGTCGGAAGGCGCCGGATAAGAAATCAGTGATTTTTTATCCGCAGACAGATTAACAGGTACATGCTGAAAATAATTATCTTTTGTTTTGTATATTACAACCTGAGGACCGGTTACTTTTGAAACTTTTGATGATTCAACAAGATCAGATCCTGATTTGCAACCGGATAACAGGAAAATCAAACATAATCCAAGCATTTTAATGACTGTGTCCTTCTTCTTTTTCATAATTATTTGTTGTATTGCAAATTGGTGTAAGATTGTCGGTTGGAAAACGTTCCTGCAAATATCGGGTTATCTGCGAAATGAAACAAATACTAAATCAATTTCGGGATAACTATTGTTTGGTACGAAAATTGAAATGTTAAATAATCTGTAAAAATTAATCAAAGCCTGATTTTTTTGTAAATTTGCGCTTTGTAGAACAAACAATCAACGATTTAAAATAATCTAACATTAAAACAATGAAAAAGTCAGTTTCATTATTAGTTGCAGTTATCCTGGGAATAGGCTCATTAACTGCCCAGGAAGTTAAAACAGCAGCAGCTCCAGCTAATCCGAATGCCCCTGTGATTGCTTTTGACAAGGTGGTTCATGATTATGGAACAATTACTATTGGAGGAGATGGAAATTGTGAATTTACTTTTACTAATACAGGTAAAGAACCATTGATTTTATCAAGTGTAAAATCATCTTGTGGTTGCACAGTTCCAAGCTGGCCTCGCGAACCAATATTACCTGGTAAAAAAGAAAGCATCAAAGTTAAGTATGATACCAACCGATTAGGCCCGATCAACAAGACAATAACCGTTATGGCTAATTCTAATAATTCGCCCGTTGTCTTGAAAATTGCAGGTAATATCATCCAGAAAACTGCTGAATCGACAATTCCTGAAAAGAATGTAAGTACCGGAACTGTTCCGGTTTCTAAAAAATAAGGTTCCAAAAACCTGTTATTTCTCAAGCCGGATTTTCCGGCTTTTTTATTTTATAAAAATGAAATTACATTTTTTTGGAACTCATAAAATTGCTTATACCTTTGCTCAACTTTTCAACGATGAATTGAAGAAAACTATTTGCCATGCCAAAAATTTCAGACCGCGGTTGCCAAATGCCCGCATCACCCATTCGTAAACTGGTACCCTTTGCTGAAGCTGCAAAAAAGAGAGGTATAAAAGTGTATCATCTGAATATTGGTCAGCCTGATATTCAAACACCTGAAGTTGCTCTTGAAGCAATTCGCAGATTCGATCAAAAAGTGATTGAATACAGTCATTCAGCCGGTAACGAAAGCTATAGAAAGAAACTGGCTTTGTACTATCAGGGAATTGGCATCAACATCAGCCAGGATGAAATAATTATTACAACCGGCGGCTCCGAAGCTATTTCATTTGCTTTTAAAGTCTGCATGAATCCTGGTGATGAAGTTATTATTCCTGAACCATTTTACACCAATTATAACGCATTTGCACTTTCTGCAGGTGTTAAGGTTGTGCCCATAACATCAAATATCAGTAATGGATTTGCATTGCCAGCCATCAGCGAGTTTGAGAAATCAATTACTCCCCGTACCAGAGCCATAATGGTTTGTAATCCCAACAACCCAACCGGATATTTATACAGCAAAGAAGAATTATTGCAGTTGCGTGAACTGGTGCTTAAACACGACCTCTATCTTTTTGCAGATGAAGTATATCGCGAGTTTTGCTACGATGGAAAC
>JAAXUD010000802.1 GCA_013336205.1 Lentimicrobium sp.
AGTAAAAAGTCTAAAGCTCAAAGCCTGCCTGATTGCCTGGGCAACCAAGCAGACAGGTAAAAAGAAAAAAGTAAAAAGTAAAGAAAGACTATTGTCCAAAGCCCTTAATGCTTGATTACAGTCAGGTAGATGAAAAGATAAAATCTGATGCTTCAAGGAACTTTCAGTTCATTCAAATGCATTGTATTTCCTATGAATCAACAAAAGTGATAAATTCAACAGTTACGAATCATGCTCGATAAAGACGAAGTAAAAGAAGCAATTGTGAATGTGGCCAGGCACATTTTTTCAAAATTCGGTTTTAAAAAAACCACTATGGATGAAATTGCTGTTGCCAGCCGAAAAGGTAAAAGCTCTATTTACTACTATTTTGCAAGTAAAGAGGAAATTTTTCAGGCAGTTGTTGAAAAAGAAGCGCTGATTCTCAAACAGGAACTGATCAACGCCATCAACCAGGCAGACAGCCCGGCACAGAAACTGAAAGCCCATGTGCTGGTGAGAATGCGCTCCATGGAAAAACTCGCCAACTTCTACAGCGCCATTAAAGACGATTATCTGAGCCACCTGGATTTTGTTGAAAAAATAAGAAAGAAATACGATCAGGAAGAAATCCAGATGATGGAGAACATCCTGAAGGAAGGCGTTCAGAACAATATTTTTGAAATTAACGATACGGCCCTGGCTGCTATTGCCATTGTTACCGCGCTAAAAGGAATGGAGATACCGCTTTTCTGGGGTGTGGAAGAAAAAGATATTGAACGGAGACTAGACCATCTGATTAATATTCTTTTTAATGGCGTATTGAAAAGATAAGCTATTTTTTTGTTCTTTATTCGACCATTTTACTTTATTAGTCGAATAGACCAAATATAAAATATAACCTTGAAAAACTGAATAATAAATCAACCGTAGTAAAATGAAAACCAGAATTCAATTTTTAATGCTGATACTCGCCCTTTGCTTCTCATCCGGGGAGGCCAGGTCGCAATCGTTACAGGTTTCTCCTGAATTAAAAGAGCTGATAGATCTTTCTGTTATGAAAGATTATAAAATCGCTGATAAAGTAATTGACAAGCAGATTGCTGAAACGCAGCGCAAGGCTGTGCTCCGCAGCTATGTTCCAAAACTGGAACTCGGGGGGAAGTATTTGTATGCATCTTCCACCCTGAATTCGGAATTTGGGCAGATCACTGGCTTTGAAAGCATTTCAAAATTGCAGGAATTTATGGCCAATCCGGCATTCCCGGCCATGTTTCCCAACCTGGCAGGACTGAGCAGTGAAATTATGCAACTACAACAATTTCTTGGACAACAGGGAATGCAGCTTCCTTCACTGACCAATGAATTGAATGGTTCACTGAATGGTAATTATTACGGCATCGATGCTTCTGCAAAGATGTTATTGTTCAGCGGTGGACAGGTGCCAAATGTTTCGAAAGCGCTTTCACAGAAAATGATTGCACAGGAAGCATTATCAGATAAATGCACGGCTGATGTGATCAGTGAGGTAATAATGTATTATGATCAGCTTGCGTTGCTGAATCAATCAAAGCAGGTGCTTGATGAGTCTACGGTCAGGCTGGATGCAGAAAAAAAATACGCGGCTTCTGCCCTGAGAAATGGTTTCGCTACCTCCTTCGATTCGTTAAAAATTGCGGTGGCTGAAGCTTCCCTACAGGCCAGACAGTCAGAATATGAAAGCAAAAAAACGCTGCTGAACCAAAAATTAGCCCAACTCACCGGTAAGCCGGTCAGCAGTTTTGAAATGCTTAATCCTGATTTGCAGCTGCTCATCTACACCCGGACAAGTTCAACCATCAACAACAGGCCTGAACTCCGCGCGCTGGAAGCCGGCGCTGAAGCGCAGAAATATATGCTGAAATCTGAAAAATCACATTATCTGCCAAAAGTCCAGGCGGTTGCTACTGCCCGATATGACAATATTTTTAATGCCAACACTGACTT
>JAAXUD010000255.1 GCA_013336205.1 Lentimicrobium sp.
TGGTGAAGATTGTGCACGATGAACTGGCAGATCTTATGGGTGGCGAACAGGTTGAAATTAACCTGAAAGGTTCACCAGCCATAATTCTGATTGCCGGATTACAGGGATCAGGTAAGACCACTTTTTCGGCCAAACTGGCTAATTATCTGCACACCAAGAAAGGTAGCAAACCCTTGCTGGTTGCCGGTGACGTATACCGACCTGCCGCTATTGAACAGTTAAAGGTGTTGGGTGAGCAAATCGGTGTTCAGGTTTTTACAATTGATGACAATAAAAATCCGGTTGAGATAGCCCGCAGGGCCATTGCGCATGCCAAAGAGTATGCTTACAGTCCGGTGATTATCGATACTGCAGGCCGCCTGGCAGTTGACGAGCAGATGATGAATGAGATTGCCGCGGTTAAACAGGCGGTTAATCCCCAGGAAATCCTGTTTGTTGTCGATTCCATGACTGGTCAGGATGCGGTGAATACAGCCAAAGCATTCAACGAAAGATTGGATTACGATGGTGTTGTGCTTACCAAGCTAGATGGCGATACCCGCGGTGGGGCAGCGCTTACCATCAGGTCGGTGGTTGATAAGCCGGTAAAATTTGTTGGTCTTGGCGAGAAAATGGATGCCATTGATGTGTTCTATCCATCGCGTATGGCCGACCGGATTCTGGGTATGGGTGATATTGTATCGCTGGTTGAACGTGCCCAGGAACAGTTTGACGAAGAAGAAGCCAAAAAACTTCAGCAGAAACTTGCCAAAGACCAGTTTAACTTCAATGACTTTATCAGCCAGATAAAGCAGATTAAGAAAATGGGTAACGTGAAAGACCTGTTGGGTATGATCCCAGGCATGGGTAAGGCCCTCAAAGGCGTTGATATAGATGAAAATGCATTCAAGGGAATTGAAGCGATTATTTCATCGATGACGCCCATTGAACGCGAAACCCCGGCCTTGCTGAACGGAAGCCGGCGTAAACGCATTGCAGCTGGTAGCGGAACTGACATTGCCGAAGTTAACCGCTTGATCAAACAGTTTGAAGATACCCGCAAAATGATGAAAATGATTTCGGGCGGCGGAGGAAAAAATGCCATGAATGCCATGCGAAATATGAATAAAATGTCATCCGGACGAAAACGATAAGATAATTTATACATGAAAAACCTTCCGGATTTTTAATAAAACGGAAGGTTTCTTAATTTGAGTACTATGCAATTGATTGACGGAAAAAAAATCGGAGAAGAAATTAAAAAGGAAATTGCTGAACGTGTGGCTGCTATTATTGATGCAGGCGATGAACCTCCACACCTCGCAGCAATACTGGTAGGTGAAGATGCCGCCAGCCAGACTTATATAGCGAGTAAGGAAAGGGCCTGCAAAGCGGTTGGGTTTACTTCGAGTGTTTACCGCTACAATAATGATATTTCTGAAAAGCAGTTACTTGATGTAGTTGACTTTCTCAACAACGATCCTGATGTCAATGGTTTTATAGTACAATTGCCACTCCCGGGACATATTGATTCCGATAAAGTCTTGCAGCGTATTAATCCTGCAAAGGATGTTGACGGTTTTCATCCGGTTAACGTAGGCCGGCTTGCCCTGGGTCTGCCCTCTTATCTTCCGGCTACCCCGGCTGGAATAATGCTGCTGCTGGAGCGTTACGGTATTGAAACAGAAGGCAAACATTGTGTAGTACTGGGTCGCAGCAATATAGTGGGTACGCCCATGAGCCTGTTGATGTCACGAAAATCAAAACCAGGGAACTGCACGGTAACGCTCTGCCACAGCAAAACGCAGAACCTTGCTGAGATTACCAAACAAGCCGATATCCTGATTGCAGCCATTGGTCAGCCGGAATATGTGAAAGCCGATATGGTTAAAGCAGGTGCAGTTGTTATTGATGTTGGTATACACCGGATTGAAGACAGCAGTGAAAAGGGCTATCATATTACCGGTGATGTCGAATTTGAAGCGGTGGCCCCAAAATGCAGTTTTATTACCCCGGTTCCGGGCGGTGTAGGGCCAATGACGATAGTAAGCCTGCTTCTGAATACTTTTAAGGCTTTTGATCACGAAATTTATTCCTGAGCTGGTCAACAACCGGGGCTGGTTGGTGTTATTATGTCAATTCATTTATTTCACTGAACCAGTCAAAATTTAAGCAGTATGAGTTTCAGGTTGTTTTTTAGCATTTTAATTGCAGTCTTTATCTCAAAGGAGGGTTCAAGCCAGGTTGCAGGCTGCACTGATCCTCAGGCTACGAATTATAATCCTGAAGCAACAATCAACGATGGCTCCTGTCAATATCCACAGACCTCCATATCACCGGCAGTGATAGTTAATTCATTGCCTCAGGCGGTGGTTGAAACTTCGGGTCTGATTTACTGGAATGGCGGTCTCTGGACACAGAACGACAGTGGCAATGAAGCAAAACTCTATAAACTGGATACGATCACCGGCCAGATTCTTCAGACTGTCACCATTGAGGGTGCTGAAAATATAGATTGGGAAGACCTGGCACAGGATGATTCTCATATTTTTATCGGTGATTTCGGTAACAATTTGGGAAATCGCACGGACTTAAAGATTTATGTAACAGAAAAATCATTGTTCCCATCGGAAGGCGATGGCTCGGTGCCGGCAACTACAATAAATTTCAGTTACGGTGATCAGCAGAAATTTGAAAGATCAAACCGCAACAATGATTACGATTGTGAATCATTGCTGGCATCAGGTGATAGTTTGTATTTGTTTACCAAGAACTGGGTTAACGAACAAACCCGGCTTTATTCCCTTCCGAAGATTGCAGGCGAATATCAGGTTTTCCCGACAGCAGGTTTCGATACAGATGGCCTTATAACCGGAGCAGATGTTTTAACCGGAGGAAATGAGGTAGTGCTTTGTGGCTACAAAAATTATATTCCGTTTATGTGGCTGCTGTTCGATTTTTCAGATAACAGGTTTTTCTCAGGAAACAAACGCCGCATTGGTTTTTCAGGCATACCGGGAACTCAGACTGAGGGAATTACCTATTCCTTTGGTAAAAATGTGTATATTTCCTCTGAGAAGACAACAATAAGTCCGGCAAAATTATTCAGGATCAATACCAGCCCCTGGACTTATACAACTCCAACCGGAATTGAGAATGCAATCCCGGACGGGCAGGGATTTTTATTGTATCCCAACCCCAATGATGGCCGCTTCCGGCTTGATCTTTTTGGTTGTTCCAGTAACTATTACCATGCAGATGTAATAAATTCTGCCGGAAGAAAAGTAATAAGTCACAATAAGGTTGCGCTTACAGACTGTGCAGCAGAACTTAACCTTTCGGGCTTAGAGGGCGGTTTGTATCTGTTGAGATTTTATAACGGGAAAGAAGTATTTTCCGGAAAATTATTGGTTTACGATCAGACGGGACATTGACGCAGGAAACTTTTCTGTTTCCTGACGGGATTAATAATCATGATCTGTGCAGAAAGAGCTTATGCCGGTTTGCTCCGGGCGGGGCAATAATCCTGAAACATTCCGTTTTATATTAAGGTCCGGATACATGACAAGTATTATAATTTAATTGAGTAATCCGGTCTAATGTTTAAATTTGTTTATGCTGCAACGATATTTTCTGATACTATCCCTGATTATTGCACCTTTAGCAATAGTTGCCCAGTCCAAATCTGAAGGCAAAGAGGTCAGGCATCACAATAAGGCAGTTGCTTACTATAATGCATCTGCCTATGATGAAGCACTGGATGAGGTGTCAAAAGCATTAAAAATCAACAATAAGTATATTGAATCCTGGTTGCTGTCAGGCGATATTTATTCACTTAAAGGCGACAAAGCCAGGGCTATTCAGAGTTACACAAAAGCCATTGAGCTTGACCATAACTTTTTTCCTCCCGCAGTTTATATTCTGGCCAACCTGCAGTTTGAAGAAAAGGAATATGCCGCCAGTATCCGGAATTATGAATGGTATCTTCAATATCCGGAGGCCCGTCAGGCTGAAAAGAATAAAAGCCTGAAGAACCTGGCTACAGCCCGTTTCAGGTTGAATGCCATAGCTAACCCCGCACCATTCAGACCGGTTAACCCTGGCGATGCACTGAATACCCCTGGTTATGAATTTGTAAATTATATTAGTCCTGATGCGGAGCGCTTGTATTTTACCCGCAGATTAACCAGCGGGAATGAACGCGATGAGAATTTTTTTGTTACGCTAAAGCTTAGTGATACAACCTGGCAGAAGGCGGTGGATCTGGGTTCTCCTGTCAATACGCCGGGCGATGAAGGTGCATTGTGCATTTCGCCGGATGGTCAATACCTGTTTTTCTCCGCCTGTAACCGGCCTGATGGTTATGGTAGCTGTGATATTTATGTGTCAAAGCGGGAAGGTAGTGGTTGGGGTGAACCACAAAATCTTGGTAATGTGGTAAATAGCTCAAGTTGGGAAACACAGCCCGGGTTCGCACCCGATGGCCGCACACTTTATTTTGTCAGCAATCGCCCCGGCGGGATTGGCAACAGTGATATCTGGGTAAGCCGGCTTGGCAATGACGGCTTGTGGTCGGAACCTGAAAATGCGGGCGATGTTATCAATACAACTGAATCGGAGCGGGGGCCTTTTATTCATCCTGATGGTCAGTCACTTTATTTTTCTTCCAAAGGTCATCCCGGAATGGGGGAGGGTGATATTTTTTTCAGCACACTGGGTGAGAATGGCAGCTGGTCAGTGCCGGTTAATATAGGTTATCCGCTTAATACAGAGGCTGATGAGGTTACTTTTATCGTTGACAACACCGGGAAATTTGCCTATTATTCCTCTGCTGCAGCCGATGGTTTTGGTTTGCAGGATATTTACCGGGTAAATGTTCCTGAAAAAGCCAGACCCTTGCCGGTTAGCTATATGAAAGGTATTGTAACCGACAGTCTGAATGGTAAATTCCTTTCAGCTTCCTTTACACTTAAAGATATTGAAAGTGGCAAGCTTATCGCGCAATCAACTTCGGATCCGGTAACGGGCGCTTTTCTTTTATGTATCCCAGCCGGACGTGAATATGCATTGGCTGTAGAGAAACCAGGTTATCTGTTTTATTCCGCTCATTTTGCGCTCGGAGATGAAACCG
>JAAXUD010000803.1 GCA_013336205.1 Lentimicrobium sp.
TCCCCTGGCTTTGTACGAGGCCCATGAGAAATTAGTACCTGTAGAAGCTCCACGCGCAGCATTGGCAAAATCACCACTTGCATTTCCCCAGATCATCATACCATAATTGGCCAGAATTTTTTCTTCCGTATTATCCGCAAAATGTTCGAGAATTACCCATGCATCAGGCTTAACCGACCATATTGTATCAGCAATACTTTTCCAGATTGCAACGCGCGTAGCATCATATTGACCCCATGCGCCCACATTTCCCAGCGTATTCTTTTGAGTAAACCCTTTTGAAAGATCGAAACGGTATCCATCGACCTTATAATTTTCGATCCAGAATCGCACAACCCTTGAAACCAGTTGTTTGGTAGCAGGACTTTCATGATTGAAATCGAATCCAACATTATAATCGTGTTTGGCTACCGGATTAAACCAGGGATTGTTTTCAGCCGGCCTGTTGTTGGCTGCATCCCAGTATAACATTACCATGGGAGAAGTTCCAAATGAATGGTTCAATACCATATCCATTATAACAGCGATTCCATTTTCATGACAAACATCAATAAATCTTCTTAAATCATTTGCCGGACCATAATATTTATCGGGCGCAAAATAGTAATTCGGATTATATCCCCAGCTAAGGTTGCCTTCAAACTCACTGAATGGCATTAATTCAATCGTGTTCACTCCCAGACTTTTCAGATACCCCAGCGTATCGATAAGCCCCTGATAATTATGGGTGGAAATGAAATCGCGGATAAGCAACTCATAAACAACCATATCGGTTTTAGCCGGCGGTATAAAATTCTCAACCTCCCATTGATAGTCTGTTTGAGCAGTTTGCAATACAGTAGCCACTCCTGTTGCTTTACCTGTTGGATAAGGCAGTATTCCCGGATAAGTAGCCTGAGATATATACTGATCGTTCCAGGGATCTGAAACTTTTTCAGCATAAGGATCGCCAATACGGATGCTCCCATCAACAAAATACTGGAAAATATATTCCTGACCAGGCTCAAGATTATCTATCATTGTCCATAAATGGTTTCCATCAGGGGTTCTTTTCATATATCCATCATCGGTTAGCTGCCATTCGTTAAAGTCACCAATAACAAAAGCAAACTCTTTTCCGGGTGCGTAAAGGCTCAGAATAACAGATGTATCGCTCAGGTAATTAATTCCATCGATGATACCTTCGGGTAATTCTAACTCCGTTACCGGTTGTCTTATATAATAATAGAAAGAGTCAACAGCTTCTTCGGTTTGATTTTTTGCCACAACATATATATATTGTTTGCCGGAACCGGATGCTGTAATGCTCTCTGTTATCAGATTGCCTGCAACTGCCTTTATTTGTGTTTGGTTATAAAAAAGAAACAACGAATCAGCCGAATTGGAAGTAGCCTGAATCTGAATCACTTCATCGGGCAGAACCAATAATTCATTAGCTGAAGGAATATCAAATCTGACAAACAGCCCTTCAGGATATACATCAACAAAAATGTCGCCTCCTGTTTCTGTTTTTCCTTCAAGCCAGGATCCATTTACCTGAACCCCACTGCGAAAAACAAAGGCCATTTTAAGGATTTGCTCTGAAGCAGGCACCGAATAATATTGTCTGATATTATTGGGTGATGTTACAAATTTATAAAGATCTGTACCTATTCGCTCTAGTTTAGTTGCAGGCGTATTTTGCCCCCAATTGCTCTTGACATATTTCCAGTCAGAAGGACCTGTACTCAGATTTGTGATAACACCGGTATGTGCATAAACATCTCCTGTATATCCGGCAAGTGCGCCATTACCGAGCGCTGCATTAAAGGTTATTTCAACAGAGCCACTTTCTGCAGGGAATGCAGGATTAGTAACAATAAGCTGTGCGTTGGCTATCCCGGAAAGGAACCCAAGTAAGATAAGCGTTAAGAAAGAAATTTGTGTTTTCATTAGAAGATGTGTTGATAAATCCTTTAAAA
>JAAXUD010000256.1 GCA_013336205.1 Lentimicrobium sp.
TGCTGGCCCTTTCCGGGAAACAACACCTGCCCACCATGAACTATTATAAGGCACGACTCAATGAATTGAGCAACGACAGCCGTTTTATGCTGGCCTGTGCCTTTGCGCTGGCAGGCGATAACCGGAGTTTTGAAACGGTATTGCCAAAGTCATGGGACAAAAAGGAGGTTCCGGGTTATATGACCGGCGATTGCTTTAGTTCGCCCATCCGCGACAGGGCGGTTGCGCTTTACACCCTGGTTTCTGCCGATCCCGGCCACCCGCAGGTAGCATTGCTGGCCAGGCAGGTAGGCGAAATGATAAACCAGGCCAACTGGATGTCAACACAGGAACGGGCATTCTCGATGCTGGCGCTCGGAAAACTGGCCGGAATCTCTAAGTCGGACCAAACAACTGCGATAGTTGAGGTAAATGGACGAAAAACAGCAAGCTTTGGCGGCGATGACCTGATAACCACCCTTACCGGAACATCAGCAACTGTAACCACCAGCGGGAAAGGGAATCTATTCTACTATCTTGAATCTGAAGGTATTCCGGCATCCGGAAAATCAAGAATTGAAGATAAAGTACTGAAAGTCAGGCGCAATTTCTACAGTCGGACCGGCAGTCCGGTTAACCCCGACAACATCCGGCAAAACGACCTTATTGTGGTTGGGATCAGCCTGTCAACCACCGACAACAGTATTATCGAAAATGTTGTTATTACCGATATGTTGCCGGCAGGTTTCGAAATTGAGAATTCACGGCTGAACGCAGAACGTGAAATGAGCTGGATTAAAGACAAGGCTACACCTGATTACCAGGATATGCGCGACGACCGCATTAACTTCTTCGCCACAGCCAGTGGCACTTCTAAAACGTTCTACTATATGGTCAGGGCGGTAAGCAAAGGCCGGTTCGTGCTAGGTCCGGTGGGTGCTGATGCCATGTACAACGGGCAGTATTACTCTTACTGGGGAGCTGGCAAGGTGGTGATAAAGTAGCCCCGGCTAAGCTGATTTAATGTGTGATATAAAATCCCGACCCGGCTTGGCCATAGTGGCAGGTCTGGTCGGGATTTTCCACTTTTTTTAGTTGTGGTTCCATGATAAATCGCTGCATTTCCTTCCATCATTCAGGCCACAAAATTCAAATATTCAGCCAGGCAATTGAATGTATGAACATTAGATCAATCATTTTAGCCAGATTGCTTTCCGCACTTCACAATTGCGATGTTCTTCTCCTTCGCCTTTTGTAGTATTTCCCCTACAAGAATTTCAGATTTCCCCTACAGACTTTTGCAATTGAAAGTGCTTTATTTGCTATACTTTCTGAATTGTCTTTATGGGGATAATTTTAGCCTGTGATTCCACTATAATATTTGGGCTGCACATTTACCGTTGGGATTGAAACCCTGAATGCAATATAAAAACAGAAACCCGACCTGACCATTATTGACATCAGAAGCCCTGCATGAGCAAACATAAAGTAACGAAGGAAATCCCAAAAAAGGTGAAGTTATGAAAATCATTCTGCTTGATTATTATTTCCGGGAACAGGCTATTGAAACGGGCACTGCTTTTTCTTTCAAAGCAGCTGAATATGAAAAATCAGGCTCGGGGTGGGTGAAATGGTTTTAGTTGAAGGGAAATAAAGTAATCATTTTTCATGCTGTCTACTCAGATCTTATAGAATATTAATAATCATAAATAAACAAAGCACTATGAAAAAACAAATCTCACTGACTCTCCTGATGGTTTTAGGGATTATATGCCTGTATGCGCAAAACCTGAATATCGATTTTGTTGTAATTGACAACTCATATCGGGCTGCTGAATCGCTAAAGGCAGAGTTCAAAGGTCAAAATACAATTGTTGTTGAGCAGATCAAGGCAGCGGCGACTGCTCAGATAACAGAAGCCTTAAATGGCAGACAAATAAATGATCTACACATTTTTGTTTCCACCAAGCCGGGCGCTCTTGGCTTTACCAACATGACACTTAATGCTGAAACTTTCCAGGATTATTCTTCAGCTTTATCTATGCTGGCTTCTAATGTCACCGGAAAAGTTGTAATCCACAGCACCGACGTATTTACAACAGAAAAAGGTTTAGAATTCAAAACAAAACTAGAGCAGGTAACCGGGTTACCCTTTGTAATGCAGTAAGTCCATACACATTCAGCTATAAATATCAAAAAGGAAAAGCATGAAAAACTTTTACAACAGATCGATTGCCGGGAGCACTGCAAGTGCTTTGGGCAAAATGATGTTTTTGCTCATGACGTTGACACTTTTCAATCATCTGTCATTTGGACAAGCATCTCAGTTAAGCCCTATTGGATCAACACTGGCTGGTATCACCAATACTGATGACAACTATCAGGAGGTTAGTATAACCAGCACTTTTAGCGGGGGTATTCAATTCGGAGCTACCGTTTACACTTCCATGTTTGTAGGATCAAACGGGTATGTAACGTTTGGTGTAGGGAATGGCGGTTATAATCCTACCGGTATTGCCGGTTACTCTGCAGGCCCGATCATTGCAGCCCAGTACGATGATTTACATCCGGGCACCGCAGGTGATATTTATTACAGTCAGAACGGGAGTTATCTGGTTGTTACCTTTTTAGGGGTAGCTCCATATTGCGCACCGACAATGACAGGAAGCGGGGCAAATACTTTTCAGATAGTATTGCGGCAGGGAGCAGGTTATAATGGCACCAGCAACCGGAATTTTCACATTGAGGTTCGCTATATTAGCATGAATTGGGCAGGATCGTGCAATGTTGCTCCATACTGGCCAACAGCAGGATGGTCAACAGGCACACAGGTTTATGGAGAAATGCCATATTCAGGGACTTCTGACTTTCTCTTAAACCAATCAGCTACAAATGTTGGACAACCAGGTATTTTCAGCTGGGAAGTTTTGGGTGGCACTGTTCAATCAGCACCAACTGTTAATATTACAGACGATGTATCTTTGATAACTGGCAACAGCGGTTTTTCAGGTGGAAATATTACGGCTGACGGTGGCCTTCCGGTTACCGCGCGTGGCCTTGCTTATAGTACTTCACAAAACCCCACCATTAGCAGTTCAACCGTACAAAGTGGTACAGGCACCGGATCATTTACCGCGACAATGACAGGGCTCAACGCAGGAACCACCTATTATGTTAGAGCTTATGCAACCAATACCATAGGGACCGGCTATGGCCCTCAGGTAAGTTTTACTACCACCTCATGCGGCAATCCGACAAGCGGAGGAAGCATCACAGGCACCCAATCCGGCTGCGCTCCTTTTACGCCTGCTACAATCAGCAGCACAGCATTACCAACCGGACACATAGGAACCCTTGAGTACAGATGGCAAAGTTCAACCACAGGCAGCGGTTTAGGGTTTTCTGACATTAGCAGCAGCAACTCTGCTTCCTATAGTCCGGGCGCTCTATCGCAAACCACATGGTTTAAACGAATAGCACGCGTAACCTGCGCCACCTGGACAGGTGCTGCAGAATCAAATGTAATTCAGGTAACCGTTGAACCTACTCCGGTTTCAGGGACTTTGACCAAAACACCAAACGTATTGAGTGTTTGTGAAAACAACATGGTTTCCGCTTCCTTAACGGCAGGCGCAGGTGGCAATGGAACCGATGAACTCCAATACCGCACCAATAACGGAGCATGGTCAGCATGGGCGGCCTATGCTTCGGCTTCAAATATTTCTACCACCGGTTTATCGGGTGTTGAGATTCGCACACGCCGCCTGGCATCCATCTGTTCAGCTTCTGCCTACACAACTGTTAGCTGGAGCGTTGAAGCAACACCGGTTGCCGGAACTTTGACCAAAACTCCAAACGTATTGAGTGTCTGTGAAAACACCAGTGTTTCCGCATCCTTATCTGCAGGCGCAGGCGGCAGTGGGACCGATGAACTTCAATACCGAACCAATAACGGGGCATGGTCAGCATGGGCGGCCTATACTTCCACTTCAAATATTTCTACCACCGGTTTATCGGGTGTTGAGATTCGCACACGCCGCCTGGCATCTATCTGCTCATCTACTGCTTACATAACTGTTAGCTGGAATGTAGAAGCAACAGCAGTTGCCGGAACTTTAACAAAAACTCCAAACGTGTTAAATGTTTGTGAAAACGACAATGTTTCTGCCACTTTATCAGCAGGTGCAGGTGGCAATGGAAGCGATGAGCTCCAATACCGGACTTATAATGGAGCATGGTCAGCCTGGGCGGCCTATGCTTCTGCTTCAAATATTTCTACCACCGGTTTATCGGGTGTTGAAATTCGCACAAGCCGCCTGGCATCCATTTGTTCAGCTTCTGCTTACACAACTGTTAGCTGGAGTGTGGAAGCAACTCCGGTTGCCGGAACTTTGACCAAAACTCCAAACGTGTTGAACGTTTGCGAAAACGACATCGTTTCTGCGACATTCACATCCGGAGCTGGCGGTAATGGCATAGACCAACTCGAGGTCCGCACCAACAACGGAAGCTGGTCAGCATGGGCTGCTTATACTTCAGGTACAAATATTTCAACTGCAGGTTTATCGGGTGTTGAGATTCGTACCCGCCGTACAGCATCTACATGCACATCTACAGCATATGTAACTGCAAGCTGGAATGTTGAAGGCACATCTGTTGCCGGGACTTTGGCTAAAACACCAAACGTGTTGAACGTTTGTGAAAACGATAATGTTTCCGCTTCTTTAACTGCCGGAACAGGCGGAAATGGAACCGACGAACTTCAATACCGCACCAATAACGGAGCATGGTCATCATGGACGGCTTATACCTCTGCTTCAAATATTTCTACTTCCAATATATCGGGTGTTGAGATTCGTACCCGCCGAATGGGCACGAATTGCGTAACTTCAGGATTTGTGACTGTAAACTGGAGTGTTGAACCTACTCCTGTTGCCGGTACACTTATCAAAAATCCGAATGAAAATACCGTTTGTGAAGGTGAAATGGTATCGGCCTTATTTACTTCAGGTTCCGACGGCAATGGGCTGGATGAACTTGAATACAGGACAAGAACTGGCGCCACCTGGTCGATCTGGGTTTCTTATACTTCAGGCAACCAGATTTCAACCA
>JAAXUD010000257.1 GCA_013336205.1 Lentimicrobium sp.
TTTGCCAGTAAGGTAATAAACGCCAATTTGTCAGTAAGTAAAATGGCTTTTAGTTATCGGTTCTTTCGATATCAGCGCCCAATGCCCGCAATCTGCCGTCAATGTCCTGGTATCCGCGGTCAATTTGCTCGATGTTGTCGATCTGGCTTTTGCCCCTGGCCGATAAAGCTGCGATCAGCAAAGCCACACCTGCCCTGATGTCGGGCGACGACATGGTTATACCCCTCAACGGGTATTGGTGGTTCAGTCCAATAATTGTGGCCCGGTGAGGATCGCAAAGGATAATCTGGGCTCCCATTTCAATTAGTTTGTCTACAAAAAACAGGCGGCTTTCAAACATTTTCTGATGGATGAGTACACTGCCTTTTGCTTGTGTCGCAACCACCAGCGCAATGCTGATCAGGTCGGGCGTAAAGCCAGGCCAGGGTGCATCGGCAATGGTCATGATTGACCCATCCATAAAGGTTTCTACCTCATAGGTTTCCTGGGCCGGAATGAAGATGTCATCTCCTTGTAATTCGAGTTGAATGCCAAGTCGCCTGAAAACTTCCGGAATCATTCCAAGTTCTTGAAAATGAACATTTTTGATGGTAATGGCCGATCCTGTCATGGCAGCGAGGCCAATAAAGCTGCCAATTTCAATCATATCCGGCAGCATTGTATGGGTGGTTCCGCCAAGTTTGTCAACGCCTTCGATTACCAGTAGGTTGGAGCCGACGCCCGAGATATTGGCCCCCATGCGGTTAAGCATGCGGCACAACTGCACCAGGTAAGGTTCGCAGGCAGCATTGAAAATGGTGGTAGTCCCTTTTGCCATTACCGCAGCCATCAGAATGTTGGCAGTACCGGTCACTGAGGCTTCATCCAGCAGCATATAGCATCCTTTGAGTTCAGAGGCATCGATACTGTAGAAGCTGTTTGGCCCTTCCGAGTTGAAACGTGCTCCCAGTTTCTGAAGTCCGATAAAGTGGGTGTCGAGGCGGCGCCGGCCAATTTTGTCTCCACCGGGGTGTGGAATATAACCTTTGCCAAACCGGGCCAACAGTGGACCAAGAATCATAACCGATCCGCGCAATCCTGCGCCCTTCTTGCGAAAATCGACTGATTTCAGGTAATCAAGATTTATGTTTTCAGCCTTAAAGGTATAGCTTCCCTTGCCTGTAGAATTAACCTGCACACCCATATCGGCAAGTAAATCTATGAGTTTGTTCACATCCCTGATGTCGGGAATATTGTGAATGGTTATGGCTTCTGGTGTAAGAAGGGTAGCGCAAAGGATTTGCAGCGCTTCATTTTTGGCGCCCTGGGGAGTTATTTCACCGGAAAGTTTTTTGCCCCCGTTAATTATAAACGAACTCATAATATTACCCTGGATCTTGATGAATACAAAAAGATGAATTAACAGGCGAAAGTTAATTCTTTTTGCGGTTCCTCATGTCGCGGTAATTTGAATTCTTGTCGTTTTTCGGGTTAAATTTTTTGCGGCGGTTGTTGTTCTGGTTCAACGGGACAGTACTGCTGCCCTGACCCGGTGTTTTGGCAAGTAAATCGTTGGTATGGGCAAGGCGCATATCATCGCTCAGTTTGAGCTTGCCATGCGATAGTTCCTTCAGATGATCAGTAATCAATTCGTCATTTACAGAATCACGATTCCAGTTCAGGTAGGACTTCTTAAGGTGATTGGCTATATTTTTTACCAATGCGTCCTTTTCAGGGCCATCTTCAAACAGGGTAGCCTTTTCAATCATTTTAGCGATATTCTTTCCGTAAGGTCTGAACCTTATATTTTCCTGGGGGTAGGGGATAGGCTTGGGTCTTTCAATCCTGTCTTCCGGCGAAGGTGCAGGAAAAGGGCCATCAACATCAAGTTTAAAATCCGCAATAATGTATAAGTGGTCCCAGATTTTTCGTTTGTAATCAACGGTGTCCCTTTGATCGGGATGCAGCTGGATCATGATATTCACCAGTGCTTTAGCCATGTTGGTCCGTTTTTCGCGATCTTCGATGGTGAGCAGGTATGCTGCCATCTTTTGTACATTGCGCCCATACTCAGGAATAATGAGTTTGTCGCGGGTGCTGTTATAATCCATAAAAGTAAGTTGTTGTGCTGAAAATCTGTATTTTGTAATGTAAAAGGCTGATAAAATCCGGCAGGATAAGCATTTAAAAATATCAACTACCTAACGTATAAACCGATTCATCAATACCGCGTTTATAAACTGGCGGTTTTTGTTATGTGAAGTAAGGTGATAACGGGGATGAATCTTCCGGCTGCAAAGATAGTAAATATTTCATCATATCGGGACATTTTTTTTAAACCGTCGAATACGGTAAAGTTAAGCCAATCAAAGATGCATAGTGCTTTTCTGTTCTTAAATTGAACGGGCAAAGTCCGGTAAAAAGATAAACTCCAGCGTTTTTACAGTTGCTTTGCCAGGTCAGACAATTCTGAGTTTCGCGAACTTCAGCAAAAGCTGCTTTTGGCCTATTGCAGTAAAAAATACCGTTGCCTTGATGTTGGAACCTATCCCTTCAACACTCAATACTTTGCCTTTGCCAAAGCGCTCATGTTCTACTTCAACACCCGGCTGAATCAATTCAGCGGGGGTCTCATAGGAATTCGCCGGCACCGGCCCGTCATCAGTGACTTTTTTCAGGTTCTTTTTTATGAAAACCGGAGCCTTTTGCATTACAGTGGATGAAGCAGAGGATTTCAATTGCACCCTTCGCGTTGTTTGTTCAATAAAGGAACTGTCAATTTCATCCAGAAAACGGCTGGGCTCATTGGAAGTCAGATTTCCCCAGCGGTAGCGGCTTTCCGCAAACGAGAGGGTTACCCTCTTTTCAGCGCGGGTAAGGGCTACATAGAACAACCTGCGCTCTTCTTCGATATCCGCTCTTGACTGAAGTGACATGATAGATGGGAACAGATTTTCTTCCAGCCCTACAATATAAACATACGGAAACTCAAGCCCCTTGGCCGCATGAATGGTCATCAAAGTGACCTTATTATTGTCGTCTTTGTCGTCACTGTCCGCATCGGTCAGGAGTGCAATTTCCTGCATAAACAGGTCGAGCGATCTGGTTTGATCCATGGTTTCCTCTTCGCCGGAGCCATCGTTGGGGAAAAGTGTTTGTTCGCTCTCTGAGAAATCTTTCAGAGCATTCAGCAACTCTTCGCTGTTCTGCATGCGCGACATGCCTTCGTCAGAATTATCCGCGGCAAGATCTTTCAGCAGGCCGGAGTGTGTGGCGATTTTCTGGCCGAGTTCATAGGCGTTAACATGCAGCAGTTGCGCTGAGAAAGCGGCAATCATGGTTGTAAATTCTTCAATTTTTGCTGCTGTTCCCCGGGCAAGACCAGGTACATAATGAGATACGGACGAGGCTGCTTCAAACAGGCTGATACCGGCACTGTTGGCCGCAAGTTCCAGTTTCTCAAGGGTGGTGTTTCCGATTCCCCGCACCGGGTAGTTGATGATGCGATTAAAGGCTTCATCGTCCTGATTGTTGACTACCAGCCTGAAATAAGCAAGCAAATCCTTGATTTCTTTTCGTTTATAAAAAGAAAGTCCACCGTAGATTCTATAAGGAATGTTCAGTTTTCTGAAGGCTTCTTCAATGGTTCTCGATTGGGCATTGGTACGGTAAAGAATCGCGAAGTCACTGTTCGGCAATTGATGATTCATTTTTGTCTGAAATACCGAGTTGGCTACGAGCGTGCCTTCTTCAACATCGCTGCCGGCTTTCAGCACCTGAATCAGGTTGCCTTCATCATTTTCGGTCCATACTTCTTTGAATATCTGATCTTTATTTCGTGCTATAATGCTGTTGGCCGCACTCACAATCACTTTCGTGGAACGGTAATTCTGTTCCAGTTTGAATGTTTTAACATCCGGGTAATCGTTTCTGAAGTTGAGGATGTTCTGGATATTGGCACCCCGGAACGAATAGATACTTTGCGCATCATCTCCAACCACACAGATGTTTTCATGGCGCGCAGCCAGTTTTTTCACAATGAGGTACTGGGCATGATTGGTATCCTGGTACTCATCAACCAATATGTATTTGAATTTTTGCTGGTATTTGAACAGGACTTCCGGGAAATCCCTGAGCAGTAAATTTGTATTAAAAAGCAGATCGTCGAAATCCATGGCAGCCGCCTTAAAGCAGCGGGCCCGGTAATGCTTGTAAATATCGCCGGTCAGCGGGCGGTTAGCTATGCGATCCTGCTGCATAATATCGCTGTTGAGCAAATAATCATCGGCTGAGATGAGGTTGGATTTGGCCGATGATATCCTGGACATTACATTGCCAGGCGTATAAAGCTTGGGATCAAGCTGCAAGTCCTTGATAATGGTCTTCAGTAAGCTCTTTGAATCGTCGGTGTCGTAGATGGTGAAGTTCTGAGGGTATCCGAGGTGGTGGCCTTCAACCCTTAAAATCCTGGCAAAAATTGAGTGAAAAGTTCCCATCCAAACATTACGGGCATCGCTGCTTCCGACAAGGCTAATGATACGCTCCTTCATTTCACGGGCAGCCTTATTGGTAAAAGTGAGTGCCAGCACATGAAAGGGATCAACACCCTGACTAAGCATATAGGCTATTCTGTAAGTAAGTACGCGGGTTTTCCCTGAGCCGGCGCCCGCTATTACCATAACCGGGCCATTACTGCTGGCTACTGCCTGCCGCTGGGCTTCATTCAACTGATTAAGAATCTCTGACACTTTAAACGCAATTTTCGGCAAAAATACACTGTTTTTCGGTGCTGAAAACCGGTTCCCATGCCTATTTGTCAACAGACACAATTATGTTATATAGAATCATTCTAAATTAAATGATCCAATATTACTTTTATTGGTAATGTTGATAAAGAATAAAGCCAGTTGATTACTGCAATTATCTAACTATTTCAACTACCAGAACTATGATGAACTTATTAAAACGGGCCGGAAGTTTCAGCCTGATTGTAGAACAAATTGTTGATAAGCAAATAAGAAGAAATTATCCTCCGGAAGCTGCAGAAGCGTATAACAGGCTATTAAGTGATTCCTTCACTGATCTGGAAGCCAAAAGGCTGATTTCAATG
>JAAXUD010000804.1 GCA_013336205.1 Lentimicrobium sp.
GTAATATCCACTTGAACCGGCAAAGCCAGGCATGGTATTGGTTTCGAGTGGATAACCTTCCCTGCTGATCCAGTTTTTGGCACGTGCCAGCGGAGGTTCGCCATTTTCAGTTGGGAGGTAGGCATCTACTTCGGGTAATTCCAGTGGAAGTTCATCTTCGCTCAGAGTATAGGGCATTCCATCTTTATAATACACAGGGAATGGCTCGCCCCA
This sequence comes from Lentimicrobium sp., assembly GCA_013336205.1. Lineage (GTDB taxonomy): Bacteria > Bacteroidota > Bacteroidia > Bacteroidales > Lentimicrobiaceae > Lentimicrobium. The sequence goes on from JAAXUD010000804.1 coordinate 214, forward strand.
GTAGCGCTGACGGCTGAAAATGGCATCCCGCAGGCGGAAATTTACCTTGCCATAGCCAATGCCCATTTCCTCCACTTTGCGGATGGTGGTGGTGATGGCTTCTTTAACTTCAAGCCCTGTAATGAAACCGCTGTTGATCATCACCCCTTCTTTTGAATCGTAGGAATCTTCCCATTCTGAAGGATCGACGGGGATTTCTCCCTGCCGGGAAACAACCTGAATAACAGGCAGGTTAAAGTGACGGGCGAAAGCAAAGTCACGGGTATCGTGACCGGGAACAGCCATGATGGCGCCGGTTCCATAACCCATGAGCACATAGTCAGCAACCCAGATGGGAATTTCTTCTCCATTCAGGGGGTTGATGGCATAGGCACCGGTAAATTCTCCGCTTACCTTTTTAACTTCGGTCATTCGTTCCCTTTCTGAACGGTTTTTAGTCCACTGGAGGTAGGTCTCAACTTTATCGCGGCATTCAGGTGTGGTGATTTCGGCCACAAAAGGGTGTTCCGGTGCCAGCACCATAAAGGTTACACCAAACATTGTATCGGCGCGGGTGGTGAAAATTTCAAGTTTCAGGTCGAAGTCTTTGATACCAAACTCAGCAGAACAGCCAACGCTGCGACCGATCCAGTTTCGTTGTATTTCTTTGATATTTTCAGGCCAATCGATCCTTTCAAGCCCTTCAAGCAAACGGTCATTGTAGGCTGTAATTCTAAGGAGCCACTGCTTCATGGTTTTACGCTCAACCGGATGGCCACCGCGTACCGAAAATCCTTCGCTGACCTCATCGTTGGCCAACACAGTTCCCAGTGCCGGGCACCAGTTTACCATCGTATCGGCGAGGTAGGCAAGGCGATAATTCATCAACATTTCCTGCTGTTGAATTTCGGTCATGGTATTCCATTCTTCCGCAGAAAATATACTGTTTCCGTTGGATGCGGCATTTAACACTGAATTCCCGGAAACTGCAAAAACAGCGATCAGTTTATCAATAGGTTCCGCTTTTTGAATATCGTTGTTGTACCATGAATGAAAAAGCTGAATAAATGTCCACTGAGTCCATTTATAATAAGCCGGATCGCTGGTGCGTACTTCACGATCCCAATCGTACGAAAATCCGATTTTATCAAGTTGTTCGCGGTAACGGGCAATGTTTATTTCAGTCGTTACAGCAGGGTGAGTACCGGTCTGGATGGCATACTGCTCAGCCGGGAGGCCATAGGCATCATATCCCATCGGGTGCAGCACATTAAAACCTTTGAGCCGTTTAAACCTGGCATAGATATCAGAAGCAATGTATCCGAGCGGGTGACCTACGTGTAAACCGGCGCCTGAAGGATAGGGGAACATATCCAACACATAGAATTTGGGCTTGTTGTGGTCGATTTCCGTCTTGTAGGTTTTGTTGTCTGCCCAAGCCTTCTGCCACTTTTTTTCGATATCCCTGAAGTTGTAATCCATTGCTTTTGCTTTGTTTTTTAGAGGGTGCAAAGGTACAAAAGATTGATGAATGGGAAAGGGGGTGTGACAAGGAGACATAGAGACGAGACATAGAGACTGAGAGACATTCCAATATCCAATTTCTAATTTCCAAAAAAGAAAGAGGGCTGAGTGAGATGTATAAGTGAAACGTGGTGCAATAGGACTGAGGGACATAGAGACTGAGCGACTAAGGGCCTAAGAGACTGACGGACTGAGAGACTTGGAGAACAATCCAATTTCCAATTTCCAATTTCCAAAAA
>JAAXUD010000805.1 GCA_013336205.1 Lentimicrobium sp.
AACCGGAAGGTTGATAAGGGAATATATCTGAAACACCTGGAGAATAAGTCATTACGTGATATTCTGAATGTGGAAAAAGTATCAAAAGGCGATGTTTTTTACATACCGGCCGGTCGTGTTCATGCATTGGGCCCGGGTACATTCCTGGCTGAAATCCAGCAAACCTCAGATACAACCTATCGAATTTACGATTGGGACAGGGTTGACAGTGAAGGTAAAACGCGTGATCTTCATGTGGAGGAAGCGCTGGATGCCATCGATTTCAATGTTTACGACGATTATAAATCGAAATATGAAGCCAAAGAAAACGGGACAGCCAATCTTGTTACAAGTCCGTTTTTTACAACCAACCTTATTAAACTGGATACAGCCCTGGCCAAAGATTACAGTGAACTTGATTCATTTGTGATTTATGTTTGTGTCAAAGGCTCAGTCACCGTCGTGCACGATGGTGAAACAGAATTAAAGGTAAGTATTACGCAGGGAGAAGCTTTACTTTTACCTGCTGCACTGGACCGGGTGGATATAATTCCTTCGGTTTCCTCGGAAATTCTTGAAGTTTACATTGTCTGATTCAGGCATGGTAATTGGATAAAAACAACAAACTAAATAAACCAACCCCTAATCATGAAAAGAATAGCCTTCTTTCTTTCATTTGCCCTGCTTGTTTCCTATGCAAGTGCCCAGGAAACAGAAACTAAAGGTAAAAAACTACCCTCTGTTTCAGTAAAAAACCTTGATGGACAAACCATTAACACAGGAGAGTTAAGCAACAACGGAAAACCCATGATTGTCAGTTTCTGGGCACTCTGGTGCAAGCCTTGTATCAACGAGCTTACTACCATTGCCGATGTATACGATGAGTGGGTTGAAGAGACCGGTGTTAAACTCATTGCTGTTTCAATTGACGATTCGCGTTCTTCATCGAAAGTAGGACCAACAGTTAACGGAAAAGGATGGGAATATGAGGTGTTGCTGGATGCCAACGGAGACTTTAAACGTGCCCTGAATGTAAACATGATTCCGCATACATTCCTGATCAACGGAAATGGCGAGATCGTATGGCAGCATACTTCGTTCAGCGAAGGCAGCGAATTGCAGCTGATTGACATGGTTCGCAAGCTCAATGCCGGCGAAGCCATTGAAAGCCATTAAGAAGTTTCATTGGTCAGTTAAACCGTAAACGGGAGTATACTAAAAGGCCTTCTTTTACTTTCTTGCCCGATTCAGATTCCCAATCATAGTAAAGTCAGATAGTCAACAAAACCTTAATAGCCCAAAGAATTGAGCCCAAAAACACTATTTTCTGCAACAATGGCAATTCTGCTGTTTGCAGGCATCTCATCCAAAGCCCAGGGGATACTTGAAGGCGGAAAAGTTTCCGGAAATTTTCAGCTTGATGCCCAGGCTTACCAGGCTGACTCTGCAATCGGTGCTTACGAAGTCGAAGAGAAAATGCGCATGAATGCGTTTGCCAATATCCTGTATTCAAATGGCAATTTTAATGCAGGATTGCGCTTTGAATCATATTTAAACCCATTACTGGGCTATGATCCCCGTTACCAGGGAAGTGGCGTCCCCTATTGGTTTGGTTCCTGGAAGAACGATCAGTTCGAAATCACGGTAGGTGATTTTTACGAGCAGTTTGGCAGTGGTCTGGTGCTGCGAAGCTACGAGGAGCGCAACCTTGGCTACGACAATGCCTTCAGGGGCGCCAAAGTTAAGTTTAGTCCTTACAAGGGCGTTACACTCAAAGGCTTGATTGGCACCCAGCGCTTTTTCTGGGAACAGGGCCCTGGTATTGTTCGTGGATTGGATGGGGAGTTTGCACTGAACGATATGTTTGACAAAGACAATTCATGCAAAACCAGGGTGACCCTTGGCGGAAGCTTTGTTAGCAAATATCAGGCAACCGAAGAAATTATGGCCAATGATACCGCTATGCTTATCCTGCC
>JAAXUD010000258.1 GCA_013336205.1 Lentimicrobium sp.
TATGCAGTTAAAGCGACCTATACCAATGGAGAATCAGAGTTTTCGTTCTCAAACATCCTTGATTTTCTGTTTGTGGGCACCACAAATCTGCCGGAAACAAAAGTCAGCATTTACCCGAATCCTGCCACTGAATATGTGATGGTGTCAGGTAGCCTGGGCTCAGAGATTGTGTTATTTGGAATGGATGGCAGGTTGCTGTTCAATGCAAAAATTGATTCGGACAGCTACCAGATGGATGTCAGTAAATTTGGAGTTGGGACTTACCTGGTGGTAGTGTATAATGAAACCGGTTTTAGTCAGCAGAAGTTATTGATTAAATAAAATTAATCAATTAGGTAGGTCAAGCCGGGCTCTGAACCCTCAAAAGGGGGGAAGGGTCCGGTTTGTTTTTATTTATTGGCAAACCTAACAGGTCTTCTTTCGACGTGCTACAGTTTGGTGGGGATATTATTCCGATTTTGGATCAGGACTAAGGCTAAACTACAATTATCAATTGTTGATTGAATTGTGTATAAAAACGGAAGAATCCACGTGTTTCCTGATTTTACGAAACCCAATGCGCCACAAAAACACAATAAAGACAATAAATACCACCATCAGTATCAGCGCCAGCAAAGGATTGCCCTCTACCGAGCCAACATACCAGAAAATAATAAAATCATAAATTCCATGGGCTATTATCGCGTAAAGTAAACTTTTAAAAAGGTTTAATGCAGTGCTGGTATCACTGAAGCGCGCAATCGAAAAATAGTAGCCCATAATTACCCCGAACAGTGCATGCGCCGGCACAGAAAGCGCTGCGCGCATAATTCCAACGCTGATTCCGTGCTGAGTTACATATAATAAATTTTCAAGGCAGGCAAAGCCAAGGGACACAAAAACAGCGTAGACAATTCCATCAAAGTTTTCATTGAAATTGCGGTTTTTCCATATTATCCAGTACAGGAAAAGGAATTTGAGCAATTCTTCCGGAATGGCAGCCCAGGCAAAGGCGTTGAATAATGCATTGTTTAAAACACTTTCGATGGGTGGGAAAATACCATTGAGCGGTGAAAGAAGCAAAATAACGGCGATGGCCGAGAAAATTCCACCTGTAAATGCTTTTAGCAACAAACCCAGCGGTTCTTTCTCGTATTTATCTCTTCGGTATATGTATAGCAATATAATGATAACAGGAAGAACAGATATGGTAATTAGTTGCATGCCCAGAATGTTTTGTCCGGTAAAAATAGAAAATCAAACTGAGTTAAAAATGTAATAATTTTATTGCCAAACGGCATAATGGCTCTATCTTTCATTTTTCTATATTAGTGCCGGCAAAATTGCCGTTGCTCATTTCTCCGGAAGGTAAATAAAGTGAAAGGACGGCATTTATTTGCCAGCCATTAATGGATCAACGGCTGATAATAGAATTGATACATCTTATTAATCCATCATTGCAGCTTATTTATTACTAACCAGTTCAAACGTTCTAATTTTCACTGAAAATGAAAAAACTAATCTCTTGTTGCTTTATCACTGTTTTGTTGCTGGGGTTACACAGTTCAACAAGCGGTTGTACCATTATTGCGGTTGGTAAAAAGGCCAGCAAGGATGGCTCCGTTATCGTTTCACATACCGATTGCGGCGATAATTCCAGATTTAAGGTAATGAAGGGACAGAAATTCCCAAAAGGGGCCATGGCTCCTGTATATTGGGGATTGCAGGATGTCAGGCAACCGCTGGATAGCATGGGAAAGGTAATCGGCTATATACCACAGGTTGAGCAAACATATACATACATAAGATCTGCCTATTCGCACATCAATGAATACCAGCTTGCCATCGGCGAAAGCACCCTGAGCCAGCGCGAGGAGTTGAAAATTAAGCGGGAAGAGAGTAAGCAGATTATAACCATTGAGCAGGCGCAGATTTTTGCATTGGAACGTTGCAAAACGGCCCGTGAGGCGCTGGAACTTATCACCCATCTTCTGGATACTTATGGCTTTCTGCCTTCCTGTGTTGATGAGTCAGAATGCCTGGCTATTGCTGACCCCAATGAAGTGTGGATACTTGAGGTCTTTAGTGTAGGACCCGGATGGGAACCTGGCAAGGGCAAACCAGGTGCAATCTGGGCTGCCCAACGGCTCCCTGATGACCATGCAACCCTGATTGCAAACTGGAGCATTATCAAAGAGATAAATATAAAAGACAAGGCAAATTTCAAAGCATCGTCCAACTATATGAGCGAAGCCATTGAGCGCGGATGGTATAATCCGGCTTCCGGTAAGCCGTTTATCTGGCAGGACGCCTATGCCCCCCTGCCCCGTGAATGGGCTACTTCGCGTTTGTGGATGTTTTACAGCAGGTATGCGCCGTCAATCAAGGATATGCCAGACCGGAGTTTAAAATCACCTTTCGACACACAAAACCCATATGTTCAATATGTTGAACCACTGAGTCTGTACCCGTTTTCATGCAATCCGGTTGAAAAAATCAGCGTTCAGGATGTGATGGCCATGCAACGGTCTACTTTTGACGGAACCATTTATGATATGTCGAAACATCCTGCCTACTTTGTTCCCGACGGCAAAGGCGGTATGAAATACAGCAATATGGCCACACCTTTTCCAACCAGGAATCTGAGAGAACTCTTAGGCATTACCTGGCGTCGCAACGTGGCCCGTGGCGGGTATGGCATGGTTGCCCAGCTGAGGTCGTGGTTGCCCAATGAGATTGGAGGTATTTACTGGGTTTACCTGGATAACCAGGCGGTTGGGCCTTATTTGCCTGTGTACAGCGGTGTGCAGCAGATGCCCGCTTCTTATGCGACCTTCAATCCCGATGAGTTTGATGATGCCAGTGCCAAATGGACTTATGATGAAGTTGATAATTTGCTTTACCTCAACTGGCAGGAGGGATTTAAACTTGTAAAAGCGGAGCAGCTCGCCCTGGAAACGGCATTTTTTGAAGAGATTCAGCTCGAAGAAGCAGTTTTGGCATCCCAGCTAAAAGAAAACAGGGAATTGGCGTTACAAACCATTAGCGGTAAAGTAGAAGAACGTGCAACAAGGAATGTGGAAGTCTATCGTAAACTCCGTAAAACCCTGTTGACTAAATTTACCAATAACCGGCAGGGGATTAATTTTCAATAGCAGAAAAAGATTGAGGCCTCTCTTAAAACTGTTACTTTTGATACTAAAGCACAAAGCCACGAAAACTCGCCAAATTTATTATATTGATATTCAATAAATTGAGAAAATTGGTGTCCAGGCCCCGCCCAGTGCATATTTCGGGGCAGGCGCTGCGGGAGGTGTCAAATCTGCTTTTTCGATTTTTCGGAGCAGGCTGAGCATTAGAATAGGAATTGCAAAGTGCTTCCTGCCAATATATACTGTGCTTCTTTCGCAGGAATGTTATAGATTTACAGAAAACTTACTTTATGTCTGATATAGGAAGTAAAAGACCCATAACGGTCGCATTTCTTGCATTAATCCTCGTTTTTACAGGTATTGGCGGGCTTTACGGGGGTTATTCACTGATTGCGGCGCCGGATGGTCAGAAAATGCAGATGAGCACTGATATCCTTACCAATAGCCCATTCAATACTTTCCTTATTCCCGGTATCATTCTGCTTCTTTTCAATGGGATTCTGCCGCTTTTGATTGCCTGGGGTCTTTTTATCAAACCACCCTGGCAATGGCCCGAACTGTTCAACCTTTATCACAAGCAGCACTGGTGCTGGACATTTTCACTGTATTATGGATTTATTCTGATAATATGGATAAATGTTCAGATAATCATGCTTGGCTTCTCGTCTTTGCTGCAACCGGTTTTTGCCTTAACAGGAACAATGATTTCAATTCTGACACTTTTTCCATCAGTTTTTCACTATTACAGAAAACATCTTTAGTAAGTTATGGATTTCTGGCTTTATTTCAATGCTTAGTATTCGTTGCTTTTTCATAGTCTTTCCCTTGCTTTTTTTTACTGAAAAAACGGGATTGGAAATTAGTCCCGATAGCTATCGGGATTAGACATTAGAAATTCCCTTCTACTTATCCTCGTCCCACTCAATTTCAAACTGAACAGGTTTGGTTTTTTTCTCTTCGTTTAAGGGTTTGTTCTTGCTGAACTCCTGTTTGATGATATTGCGCAATTCCTGCTTTTCTTCCTTGAAGTCATTGGCAATTTTATTGGCAACCGCCTTTCTGTCATAACTGATTACAGGCTCATCCACGGTACCGGTCATGTGAAGGAAAAGCCGGGGACGGCCAAGTCCGTCATCTTCAATCGCGGTAGGAGGTGGCGGATTTTTCCTGCGCTTATTCTTTCTCAGATCTGAAGTAAATATGCTGAAATGGTAATCAATGTTATTCTCAAAGGTATGTGAACCATATCCTTTCAGGTCCATAGCCGAACTCTGAACCTCCATTTCAGGGATAATCACCGTTTCGCCGGCAATTTCAATGCGGTTGCGGAGGGTAGAGAATTTTACTTTCCTGAGCGATTCTTCGTCAAGGAAACTGGACAGTTCCATTAATGGTTCAAATTTCATCAACTCCCCGTTGCGTATCTCAATATCAGCGACTGCAGTTACAGAGGCTGCTTCCGTTTCAAAGTTCAGATTCAGTGTTGAAGCATACTGCACACTGGCATCACCACGCCCGGATATGTGCCTGCTCTGGAGATCAGTCTGACCGAAATCATCAAATTCATAAAAAAGGCGGGCAATATCTACATTCTTTAATTCTGCGTTGCAGATAACCTGGGCATGGTCTCCATACCTGCCGTTGATTAATCCGGTGGCGGTTACTTTACCATCTGCAGTTTCAAAACTCAGATTGCCGGCCCTGAGAACATTATCAGCCAATGATAGATTTCCCTTTGCATTAGACGCTGTGAACTTTTTATAGGAAAATTTACCAATAGAAAATCCTGTCTGGAAACTGAGTCCGGAGGGGAAAACAGCTTTATTTCCGGTCGAATCATTCGATGCTCCTGACAGAGCCATGATATCCTCAAGTCTAAAGTTGCCTGAATTTAACGCTGCATCAAAATTTAAAGGCTGATCATCATAGAAGATATATCCCGGAAGGTTA
>JAAXUD010000016.1 GCA_013336205.1 Lentimicrobium sp.
CAGCCTTCCATAAATGTAATTTTCAGGTGATATCGTCAGCCAGAAAAACGTAGACTTCTTTGGGGCCATGTGCACCCATAACCAGCGTCTTTTCAATATCGGCTGTTCTGCTGGGGCCGGTAACCAGGCTCACCATCGACGGCATACGTCCGGCATATTTCTCACGAACACCTGACAGAGCCTGCCGGATATCAGGTACTATCTGAGATGTAAATGCAATTACAATATGAACATCCGGAAAAGAATACAATCTGCGTCCCGAGAGTTGTTGAGATGACATCAGGATGCTACCAAGCCTCGCAATCAGAAATTCACATGATGTTACCGAAACTTTCATCGGCTCCATTCCATGCTCAGCTTTTTTTACTACTATTCCGGCATGATTTAGCAAGCCTTTTAATGACTCTTCATTACACCATGCTTCCTCCCAGCCATTATCATTAAAAACCGACTTTACCTTTTTAAGCATATCGGCTGCTGAATCGCAAAAAACAAACTTACCTCCGACTTTAGAAAATTCAATGGCAAAATTGATATCGCTCTCTTCGGCCAAAGGCTTATAGATTTCAGCTTCGAAATCAACTTTAGGATAAGGGTTATCAGACGATTCAATAAGCGCATGCCGGATGTTTTTCAACACCTTTTCGCGGGTAGTGCTCTCGCGGATATGCTCTGGCCTTGAATTAAGCTTGTTTCGGGCTGTCATCTATCGCACCGGTTTCAGTTTTTGCATGGTCAACTACTGCGTCCAATTCTTCAACTTTAACATCATCAGCAGCCTTGACAATAATTTCGCCATCAACAGTACCGTTGCCATTAACTGGCTCCTCAATGATGGGTTCATCAAACGGACGCTTACCGAAAATGACTTCCAGATCTTCTCTGAAAATTACTTCCTTTTTCAATAATATTTCAGCAAGTTTTTCAAGTTTACCGCGATTCTCACCGAGAATTTTTTTCGCCCGGTTATAGGCTTCTTCAACAATTTTCCGAATTTCTACGTCGATAACCTGGGCAGTGGCCTCACTGTAAGGCTTATTGAAGGAATATTCCTGCTGACCTGTCGAATCATAATAACTGACATTGCCTATTTCTTTGTTGAGTCCGAAGTAAACCACCATTGAATAAGCCTGCTTGGTAACTTTTTCAAGATCATTAAGTGCACCGGTCGAAACTTTGCCGAAAATCAACTCTTCTGAAGCACGGCCGCCAAGGGTTGCAACCAACTCATCGAACATTTGCTCATACGTGGTAATTTGACGCTCCTCAGGCAGATACCAGGCTGCACCGAGGGCTTTTCCTCTTGGCACAATGGTTACCTTCACCAATGGATGCGCATATTCAAGCAACCAGCTGGTGGCTGCATGTCCGGCTTCATGAAAAGCAATTACCTTTTTTTCCTGTGGTGAGATGATTTTATTCCTTTTTTCCAAACCGCCTACAATACGATCAATCGCATCCATGAAGTCCTGCTTGCCGATCTCAGTTTTATTCCTGCGCGCAGCAATCAGGGCAGCTTCATTACACACATTGGCAATGTCTGCTCCGGAAAAACCAGGTGTTTGCTTCGCAAGAAAATCTACGTTAACAGAATCGTCATTTTTTAATGGCTTGGTATGTACTTTAAAAATAGCCTTACGCTCTTCCAGATCAGGCAGTTCAACAAGAATTTGCCTGTCAAAACGGCCGGCACGCAGCAGCGCACGATCCAGAATATCAGCCCTGTTGGTGGCAGCTAAAATAATTACTCCTGCATTGGTTGCAAAACCATCCATCTCAGTCAGCAGCTGATTCAGCGTATTTTCACGCTCATCATTCGCTCCGGTTATCTGGTTTTTACCCCTTGCCCGGCCAATGGCATCAATCTCGTCGATAAATATGATACAGGGTGATTTTTCCTTGGCCTGTTTAAATAAGTCACGAACCCTGGAAGCACCCACTCCAACAAACATTTCAACAAAATCTGAACCCGACAGCGAAAAGAAAGGAACCTTTGCTTCTCCAGCAACTGCCTTTGCAAGCAAAGTTTTACCAGTGCCCGGAGGGCCTACCAGCAATGCACCTTTAGGAATTTTACCGCCCAGGGTGGTATATTTCTTTGGATTTTTAAGAAAATCAACGATCTCCATAATTTCAACTTTCGCTTCCTCGAGACCGGCAACATCTGAAAAATTGACATTAACATGCGTGTCTTTGTCGAATAGTTGAGCTTTGGATTTTCCGATGTTAAATATCTGACCACCACCACCGGAACCACGACTCATCATCCTCATGATAAAGAACCAGGCCCCAACCAGCAATAAAACAGGAAGTATCCACGAAAGTGCATCTCCCCATACATTCCGACGGGTCAGATTTTCTATATAAACCGGCTTTTCAAGCCCCTGCTGAAGTTCTGAAAAATCCTTCTCAAAAGTTTCAACTGAGCCTATTGCATAAATATACTGAGGCCTTTCAGCGCCAAATCCTTCGCCAGGTCTGACTTCTTTATACTTCTCAAGCTTCAGTTTATCCTTCTTGATATAAATCTCAGCGAATTCTTTATTAACCAGAACCAGCTTTTCAATATCCTGATTCTGAGTCATTATTTTAACTTCTCCCCAGCCAACTGATTTTGGGGAGGTGCCCCAGTTATTCATAAACTGCAGGCCTATAATAAGCAATGCCAGTAAAGCATAAATCCAATAAAAACTGAATTTTGGTTTACCGATTTTAGACTTATTAGTTCCGTTTTCGGTTTTTTTATCGTTAGTCTCGTCCATACGTTGTATCAGGCTTCAGCCGATGTATTTTTCTTTGTGCGTTTCTGAGGCGGAGCAGGAGGTGTACATGCCTTTAAATCAGCATCAGCCCACAAATCCTCAAGTTTGTAAAATTTCCGGTTGCCCTCCTGAAATATATGAACTACTACGTCAAAATAATCCAATAAAACCCACTCGGCATTCTCAAACCCCTCTTTCTTCCAAACATTAATTCCTACAGCCTTTTTTACTTCCATTTGCACAGAATCGGCAATAGCCTCCACTTGTGCCCGTGATTTTCCATGGCATATCACAAAAAAATCAGCAACTGAATTTTTTATTTTTCGTAAATCTATTTGAACTACCTCTTCACCCAACTTTTCAAACATTCCCTGAGCGACAATTGAGGCCAACATTTCAGAGGCTGACTTAACTTTTTTAACGGCCATAGGCTGATTATTATATTTTTGCAAAGTTAATGAATAAAATCCGTAAATTAATTCCCTTCGGAGGCCGGAGGTTCATCATATTAACCATTAACAGGATAATTGTTTTTTGGTTTTTATAAGTATCACCCCCTGAACGAATAATTATTATGCCCGGATTTTATAATTCACAGATTTATCAACAATTGTACCGTACAATTACTGGCAGTGATAATGGCAAAAACTGATGTTTACATGACTTTCGATAATTCTGAGTTTATTTTCCTGGACAGCACTGAATCTACCAATCTGTATGCATTGGAACTCCTGAAATCCAGGAGATTAAATGATGGATCTGTAATTGTCGCTCACACGCAAACCCGTGGAAAAGGACAGGAGAACAACCAATGGGAAAGTACCCCCGGAAAAAACCTGACAGCAACAATTGTCTTTTATCCAGCCTTTTTAAGTCCTGAACGCCAGTTTCAGTTAACCAAGGTAATTTCATTGTCTGTATGTACGTTGATCGATAAATTGATTCTGCCAAAAAAATCACTTATTAAATGGCCGAACGATATTTATGTCAGCCACCATAAAATTGCAGGTATCCTTATTAACAACGAGATTACCGGCAACCGCATTTCCTGCTCCATTGCCGGACTGGGACTTAATATAAACCAGGAATCATTCAGCATCAACGCGCCTTTGGCGATTTCTCTGAAGATGATTACAGGAAAAGAGTATATCCTGAATGATATACTGACAGATTGGCATAAAAATGTGATTTATTGGTATGAAAAACTACTTAATCCGGTTACTTCACAACTTGATGACGCTTATCTGGAAAGACTTTACCTGCTGAATCAACCTGCAGAATATGAGATCAGGGGCGAACGGATGACAGCCACTATCAGAGGCCTGGCCGAATACGGTATGCTACTGCTTGAAAATAAGAATGGAAAGCAATATAAATGTGCGCTGAAAGAGATAGTATTTATAAGGCAAACCGTTTAATCAGCCACAAAATAAACAGAAGAACACCAGAATACCCTACGGCAGGAATAATTTCAGGCGATACCTGAATCACAGATTTCCTTAAGCTTTACTGCCAGCATATTTATAAAATTCCCCAGAGGTTTGGCAGCCAGCATCATCAGCATTGGATTCAGATCAGCATTCAGTTCGAGCCGGGCAGTGCACGAATTTTCATCAACAGCGGCTATAAAACACTGCAGATCAAACTGGAATGGCACCTTACCATCAGCCTGGATAAAAATATGGCTGTCAGGCGTTTTGGATTTAAACCGCATGCCCAGTGTGGCCATATTCTGAATATTGAAACTACAGCTCTCACCGTCTGACTTCCAATCGGTAACCTGAGGAGGCATTAACTTCTGAAAATTATTGAAGTCGGATAAAAAAGCAAACACATATGTGTCGTTGCGTCCGATGACTACTTCATCACTCTTAAATGTGGCCATAATTAACTATTTCCCCCAGGCTTCAGGATTTTCGCGCCATTTGATAAGCGACTGCTTATCTGACTCTTTGATGTAATTCATTTCCAGGGCATGGCTTATCAGGTGATTATAATCTGAAAGCGTGAATAACGCGCAGTTCTCTTTTTTAAAATTCTCTGCAGCCGATTCAAGTCCATAGGTAAATATTGCTACCATTCCCTTTACATTGCATCCTGCTTCGCGCAGTGCTGCAACAGCAGCAAGGCTGCTTTGTCCTGTGGAAATCAGATCTTCAATCACAACAACCGATTGTCCTGATTCAACATTACCTTCAATCTGATTTGAGAGGCCGTGCTCCTTCCGCGATGACCTTACATAGGCAAAAGGAAGTCCAAGTTCCTGAGCAACCAGCACACCATGTGCAATGGCACCGGTTGCGACTCCGGCAATCAGGTCAATAGAGCCAAACTCTTCACTGATTAATCTGGCAAACTCTTGTCTGATAAATGTCCGTACCTTTGGATAGGACAAAATCTTCCTGTTATCACAATAAATGGGTGATTTTATTCCTGAACTCCAGGTAAACGGGTTCTGATTATCGATTTTTATTGCCTTTATTTGCAACAAAAACTCCGCTGTATCTAGCGCTAATGATTCATTTTTACTCATGCAGCAAATGTACAAAGTTTTTATTTATGACAAACCTGTGATATTCTGCAGTGAAACTGATTGCCTTGAAAATATCACAAAAGCCCTTTTAGTAAAGGATTGTACTTCTAAACAGTTGAAAGAAAATTTCCGGACATTTGTAAAATCCGGTGATTTTGATTCGCTTATATATCATAACAAAACAGGGGCCGGAAAATTGTTTGACAGCTTTATTTCGATGTTCTGGTACCTTGAAGCCGCTGGTGGAATTGTGCAAAACGAAGACAAGGAAAGACTTTTTATTTTTCGCTTTGGAAAATGGGATTTACCCAAAGGTAAAATTGAAAAATCTGAAACCCCACCCGAAGCAGCTTTAAGAGAAGTTACAGAGGAAACCGGCCTTTCGAATCCCTTGATTGAGTGTGAATTACCTTCCACTTATCATATTTATGAACACAAAGGCAAAAAAGTATTAAAACGCACTTATTGGTACTCAATGAAATACTATGGATCCGAGCGACCCATTCCCCAGATTGAGGAAGAAATCACTGAAGCCCGCTGGTTTTCCCCAACCGACTACGCCCTAATTCACAGCAACACCTATGCTTCCTTACACAGCCTGATAGAGGCTGACCTGATTGCCGGCTAGCCAATAACCGCACTTGCAGATTTGTTTATATCTTTGTTAAGCAACAAACCAGTTATTATGATAAAACGTGCTGTTTTCCCCGGATCGTTTGACCCCATAACCCGTGGGCATGAGAATATTATCCGCCGGGCATTGCCCCTTTTCGATGAAATTATTGTTGCCGTTGGCCTGAATATAGAAAAAAAAGGATATTTTGCAGTAGAAGACCGTTTAAGCTGGATAAAAAATGTCTTTGCAGATTGTTCAAAAATTAAAGTTGAAAGCTATTCTGGTCTAACAGTTGATTATTGCCGTGAAGTCAAGGCTTCATTTATTTTGCGGGGATTAAGAACCTCTGCTGATTTTGAATTTGAGCGCACGGTTGGCCAGGTTAATAAAAAATTATATCCGGCCATTGAAACAATGTTTCTGCTTACTATGCCCGAATTTACCTCAATAAATTCTTCAATTGTGAGGGATGTGTATAAAAATGGCGGAGATGTCAGCCTGTTTATCCCCGATGCAGTTAAACTCCCGAAAATTTAACGGTTGAGGAATAGCGTCAAAAGGCTAGCTTTTATTTTAGGTCAGACGGCTAAACGTCAGATTCGGCCGAGAAGATACTGAAGTTTACTTTACCGTACTTCCGTTGTTGCTGAAAACCGTTCATTTTTGAGAAATCATAATCACGCGAGTGCTCGATAATAAGCCATCCATCGGGCCTGAGCAGTTTGCGTTCAATCACTGTCTTTGGAATAATCTCAATCCCTTGTAAATCAAATGGTGGATCACAAAAAATAATATCATACGTATTTTCGCAGTTTTTCAAAAACCTGAAAGCATCACTCCGGAAGCATAAAACTGCGTCAAACCCAAATTCTTTTGCAGTACTCCTGATAAAATTTACACATCTAAGCTCCAGATCGATGCTGGTAACACCCTTTGCTCCACGCGAAGAGAATTCGTAAGTAATATTTCCCGTACCTGAAAAAAGATCAAGAACTGACACTTCTGTCAAGTCAAAATTATTGACGAGAATATTAAAAAGAGCTTCCTTGGCAATATCCGTGGTTGGTCTGACCGGTAAATTTTTCGGGGCATGAATCTGCCTGCTTTTATGTGTTCCGCTGATTATTCGCACAAGCCGGGATTTAATAAGTCGTAAAAATTATACTCACTCGATTGGGGAATTGACAATCCCGTTTTAGCAACTACCGGATTACTTATAAACTCGACATGCCTTATGTACCGGTGTAATAATTCATAAAGTGGAGAAGCAGGTTCAACAGACCCTAAAAGAAAAACCGGCACATTCTCCGGATTAAGCGCCAATTGATCCAGTACGAAAATGAGGTAATAAACAAGATCCTCATTCACTTTCCATGAAAAGCTGTTGCAATACCTGAGTTTCCCATCTTTCAGGACTATAATATCGAATGAATTTTGCCTGATGTTAACAAAAACCGGGTTATGCAATTCGTTGTGTCGGTATCGGGGAAGAATTGTTTCAATAATTGCTCCGGCATGATGCATAATTCGTGCAGGCTTTATATGCCTGAAAAGAGATTCCTGGATATTTCTATTGATTGAAAAAACAATCCACGCTTCCACTGAATTTATAAAATGTTCATGAATAACGCCAGGTTCATAGTGTTTGTGAACAAAATCGAGGTAGGCTGATTTTTGTGCAGGATCGTACAAGGCATGTGGTACCAATGTGTAATTCAGACTATTAAATATTACGCAGGTCTGGCGAAAAGAATTAAGCATCCAGGTTCGCTCCATTATAAATCTGCTCAATTTTTCACTGTAAAATGCATCCGCATCATCTCCCGGTAATAAGAGTGCTGGTTTGATGATTGAAACCGATTCAATGCCAATATACCTGTTAGCAAGATGAGAATAAACAGAAAAAGAAAATCCATCCGGATCAATCCGGATGGATAAACTGTATTGGCTGGTCAGCGCCTGATCAAATGAACGGTCATAATAATTGACCAGCGTCAGGTAATCGCCTTCCATGATATCTTTTGGTTATTCCCAATTACCGTCAGTAGATGCTTCAGTAAGGGAGCCCATTTTTATACCAGGATACCTGTTCATGGTCTTCTGGCGTTCTGTTAGGTTTATTACATCCTGTTTATCAAGATCATGCAGATAATACTCATAAGGCACCAGTATCTCAATAACACTAACTATAACTCCACCCTTATCAATTTTATCGGTTTTCATTTCAAACTTACGTCCTTCTGAAAAAGGCATTATAGCCATATCTTCCATTTTAAAATCCGGGCGCTTTGAATAAAGTGAGTCGGCAATAGCAATAAACCCAATAGTATCGCTGATTGAACGGGTAAATGTTGTATCAGTCGGATCGGCGACCATTTTAACTACAGGTATTTTACCATTGCGCAGGAATTCAAAAAGAGAATCGAAACTGCTGGTGTAATGGTTATTAAACTGTTTAAAGAAGGTCTGTGCAGTCCTGATATCCTTCAGTTTACTAACAATATGCTCATTCCTGGAATTAAGCTTTTCCTGAAAACGAATAGGCCTCATGATTGAAGCATAAAGCAGATAACCCAGTACGATGACAACTACTGCCAGAACAATTTTAAGTACATTGCTTTTCATAAAAAAAAGTTTTTTTGCTGTGCAAATGTATAATAAATTTTAATTGATTAATGGAAATTTAAACACGGATTTATTACATTATATCAATTAATCATCAGGATTAATTATGAAAGCTTTTTAAGCGGAGATTTGTATCAAAAAGTATTAAAAAATTATATGTCAAGAGCAACATAATTTCTCATTAACTGTTACTTACAAAAACAGGTTGGAAATTTTAACATTTTTTTTGGCACGGTTTTTAATGCTAAATGAATATATTTGCCACCTGAAATCCTGATTTACTAACACAAAAAACTTAAAAATGAACAAATCAAGGAAAATCTCAGCATTGCTGATAGCCGCAATACTGCTGGTTTTTGTAAATCTCTCAAACGGACAAACCAAAGAAGAAGCGACCAATGCCTATAACAATGGCGTTGCATTAGCTGCAACTGATTTACCAAAAGCAATTGAATCCTTAATACAGGCAGCTGATATTTCAGCAAAAGTTGGAGAAGAAGCCGCTGACATTCAAAAAATGGCAGAGGGCCAGATCCCATTACTACAATACAATTACGCTACTTCACTTTATAAAGATAAAAAGCTCGACGAGGCTATTACAAATTTCCTGCTTGCACATGACTACGCCGTAAAATACAATGACAATTCAACCAAAGAAAAAGCCGATGAGTTGTTACCAAAACTTTACTTTTCAAAAGGGAATGCTGAATTAAAGGAGAATAAATACCCTGAAGCGCTGGCTACTTTTGACAAAGCCATTAATTATGACCCTGCTTTTGCTAAAGCTTACCTGGGAAAAGGATTGGTTTACAGAAAACAGGACAAATTTGAAGAAATGAAAGCTGCAATGGATAAAGCCATTGAAACCGGCAAAGCATCGAATGATGATAAGACAGTTGCTTCGGCAAGCAAAACAGTAGCAGATGAATATATACAAGACGCCAATGCAGCATTCAAGAAAGGCACCTTTAGCCAGGTTATCAGTCTTGTAGATGAGTCTGTAAAATATGTTGATAACAATGTTGAAGCTTTTTATCTTTATGCTTTATCCTATAATAAACTCTCAAAATGGGACGAGGCATTAGCCAGTGCAGAAAAAGGGCTGACTCTTGAAGAGAACACTCCTGCAAAACAAGCGCGTTTCCATTATGAAATTGGAGTTGCCCAGGCTGGTAAGAAAGACAATGCTTCGGCTTGCGCTTCATTTAAGAAAGCGGCAGTTGGTCCATTGGCTGAACAAGCCAACTACCAGATCAAGACTGTGCTTAAATGCAATTAAATTCCAGATTCAAATAACATAAAAAGAAAAGGCTGCACAAAAATGCAGCCTTTTCTTTTTATATCAAATGCAATTCAAAGAAGCGATCAGTCTAAAATAGCTGATTTGGTTCGATCATTTTTAACAATGCTCCAGGCCCGGAAATAAAGGCACTTGCAGAATTTGAATTTTCGAAGACCTCATTATTCAGAACAGAGTTTTTGATAATCATAAATTTCTTCCTTTGGAACAATAATTCCTGAGCTGTAATCAACTACTCCAAAAACGTGTTGAATACCATTGGAAACAAGAAGATAATTTACTTTTAATGCCAGATTATAACGGGCAATCTGAAAATAAACATCATCAGACAATACGACTGAGGGAGCCTTACATTCAACAATCATCACCGGCTTTCCTGAAGTATTGTAAACGAGCAGGTCGAACCGCTTTGTCATACGGTTCACCACCAATCCTCGTTCACAAGCCATCATATGCAATGGTATATTCTTGTTGATTGAAAGATATTGAATAAGATTTTGCCGCACCCATTCCTCAGGGGTAAGTGCAACAAATTTTTTCCGGATTGGATCGAAAATTTGCAATTGTCCGCCTTGCTGCCTTGTCCGCAGGTTGTATTCAGGTAAATTTAAAGCCTGCATCTGTTGTTTGTTAGCAGGAATAAAACTACATATTTTTATTAAAAACCCTACATTTGCAATGAAAAGAACTATAGATCCTGTTTTTCTTTTCAATCAATAAAAGAAAGTCAATGAGAACCAAACAAGAAATAACCGAAAACTGGCTGCCCCGGTACACAGGTACCCCGCTGAGTGAATTTGGAGAGTATATATTACTGACCAATTTTAGCCATTATCTTGAATTGTTCGCTAAATGGAATAATGTTGAAATCAAAGGGCATCACAGGGCTATGCCCAGTGCTACTTTCGGCGATATTACCATAATTAACTTCGGAATGGGAAGTGCCAATGCCGCTACTATTATGGATCTTCTTGGTTGCATTAAGCCAAAAGCAGTACTCTTTCTGGGCAAATGTGGCGGACTAAAGAAAGTAGCTGAACTCGGCGATTTGATTCTGCCAATCGCAGCAATCAGAGGCGAAGGAACATCAGATGATTATTTTCCGAAAGAAGTGCCTGCGCTGCCTGCTTTCAGCCTTCAAAAAGCGATTTCAACTACCATCAGGGATTTTAGCCGCGATTATTGGACCGGTACAGTCTATACAACCAACCGCAGGGTTTGGGAACATGATGATAAATTCAAAGAATATCTCAGATCTATCAGGTCCATTGCAATTGATATGGAAACAGCTACCATATTCAGTGTGGGCTTTTTCAATGAGATTCCTACAGGAGCCTTATTACTTGTCTCAGACCAACCCATGATTTCATCCGGCATTAAGACTGAAGAAAGCGATCGCCATGTCACTGAAGAATTTGTAGAGAAGCACCTCAGAATTGGTATTGAATCCTTAAATCAACTCATCAATAACGGCCTTACTGTTAAACACTTACTTTTCTGACATCCAATTGACTCATGTCTGCTGATTTCAAACAAATTCTTTCTGATATTCATAAACGGATTTACCATCCGGTTTATCTGCTTTGCGGCGAAGAACCCTACTACATAGACCTGTTAAGCGATGCCATTGAAAATAGCGTGCTGAATGAAGATGAAAAAGGATTCGACCAAACAGTTTTGTACGGCAGAGATGTGGAGGCTGCCAATATTTTAGACTATGCAAAAAGATACCCGATGATTGCCAGTCATCAGGTTATCATTGTTAAAGAAGCACAGGAGGTAAAAACCCTGGACGACCTGAGTGCTTATGCCGACAAGCCGCTTAATTCTACAATCCTCGTTCTTTGTTATAAATACAAAAAATATGACAAAAGAAAATCCCTCGCAAAAATTGTAGAGAAAAAAGGCATATTCTTCGAATCAGCAAAAGTAAGAGAGGATAAATTACCAGGTTGGATTTCAGCCCAGGTAGAGTCAAGGGGGTATACCATTTCCCCTAAAGCCATGATAATGCTCGCTGACTTTTTAGGAAACGACCTCGGGAAAGTTGACAATGAACTGAATAAATTATTTATTAGTTTACCCAAAGGCAGCCAGATAACCGAGAAGCTGATAGAAGACAACATTGGCATAAGCAAGGATTTCAACATATTTGAGCTACAAAATGCGCTGGGATCGCGCAATGTTTTAAAAGCAAATCGCATTATCAATTATTTTGCTACCAATCCAAAAGAGAACCCCCTGGTTAAAAATGTAAATCTGATTTACAATTATTTCACCAAACTTTTAATTTACCATTCATTGCCGGACAAATCAAACAAGGAAGTGGCTTCTGCATTAGGCATTAATCCATTCTTTGCAAATGACTATCATTCTGCAGCCCGTAACTATTCGTTCGAGAAGATTGTGCTTGTTATCAGTTTATTGAGGGAATATGACCTGAAAGCCAAAGGACTGGGCAGTGGCACAGCAGATGAGGCTGAACTGACTAAAGAATTAATCTATAAGATTTTACATTAAAATATTCTAAATAATTGATTGGCTGTTTATTGATTTTTCTTCCCTTTGTTTTTGTTTTTCTTTCTCTTCTTTTCTCTTTTGCGTTGATTAATCTCGAGATTGTTTTGATACATAGACGCGATGAAATTCCTGAACACATCCTGAAGATGAGTTCTGCGGACTTTCATTGTAAATGACAATTCGCCGGATTGAACAGTCCATTCTTTCTCCATCAGGGTAAACTTTCTGACCTGAGATGGATGATCAAGTGCCTGATTAAGTATATCCACTTCCCGCTGAATGCGATTGATAATAAAATCGTTTTTAACCATTTCAGCATCAGATAAATACGTAATACCTTTATCCAGACACCACGACCTCAGATATTCAAAATTTGGAACAATCAAGGCTGACGGATAATTCCGGTTCTCTCCAACCACCATTAAATTCTCAATAAAAGGAGATTCTTTAAGTTTGTTCTCAACTACCTGAGGGGCAATATACTTGCCACCGGAAGTTTTAAATATTTCTTTCTTCCTGTCGGTTATTTTCAGATATTTTCCATCAACAAGTTCGCCTATATCACCAGTATGAAACCAGCCATCCGCATCAATGGCCTCTGCAGTCATTTCTGGCCGGTTATGATAGCCCAGCATAACATTGGGTCCCCTGCATAAAATCTCACCATCAGACGTAAAGCTGATTTCGACACCAGGTAAAACCGGTCCGACCGTACCAAAACGGACGCCGCCCGGTTCAAAGTTCCCGGTTGCAATTACAGGCGATGTTTCTGTAAGCCCATAACCTTCAATAATCTTCATACCTGCGGCCCAGAATATTCGGGCCAGCTTATGGTTCAGTGGCGCCCCACCGGAAACAATAAATTTCACTTTATTCCCAAATGCCAGGCGCCATTTGCGATAAACCAACACATCTGCCAGCCAGTATCGAACTCTGTTTAATGGCCTGTCGGCCCTTTCAATTTCATAGTTGAAACCCAGCTTTAAAGCCCAGAAAAAAATTAACTTTCTTGGAAATGATAAATTCTTTCCCTTCCGGAGAATAGCCGCATAAGATTTTTCAATAACGCGTGGAACTGCACAAAACATTTCAGGTTGCACCTCTTTGAGGTTGTCCCGGATTCGATCCAGGTGCTCCGCATAGAATACTGAAATACCAAGATACTGATACATGTAATTCAGCATTCGTTCATAGATGTGGCTAAGTGGAAGAAAACTCAAAGCCCTGTTAACATTTATATTATCCAGAATACGACTGACTTGTTTAAAATTGCTGACTATATTCCGGTGTGTCAACATAACTCCCTTTGGAGGGCCTGTAGTTCCGGATGTATAAATAAGGGTAGCCAGTGTATCCGGAAGAATCTGATCCCTGATTTGGTTAAGCTTGGGCAAGTATTCATTCAGATTGTCCGTGCCCATGAAAAAACTCCAATTTTCGAGCCCTTCAATGGGATCAATTGAGCACAGAACAGGTAATGAATTCATTTTTTCAATCACCGGTTTTATCCTGTCATAGGCTTCTTTACACCCAATAATTATTAGTTTTGCTCCTGAATCCCCGAAAATAAACCTGTAATTATCTGCACTAAGCATTGGATATAAAGGAACATGCACACATCCTGCCTGCAAAATTCCCATATCCAGGGAATTCCATTCAGGCCTGTTATTCATAATAGTAATTACTTTATCCCCTGCTTTTAAGCCGGCGGCGAGTAAAGCACAACTGATCCTGTCTGATTCATCTGCGTAGGCAAAAGCAGAAATACAATGCCATGCCCCCTTTTTCTTGTAACCAAAAACGCACGAGCTCGCTGAATACTTTTCGCGATAAAGCCCGAGCAAGTCAAAAATACGTCTCACATCATCCATGAAACGGCTATTTTAAAAAAGTTAACAATGCAGGCTACCTGTCTTCTTCCAGACCAAAAATTACTTTAACGATTGGAGTATATTTTTCGCAGA
>JAAXUD010000806.1 GCA_013336205.1 Lentimicrobium sp.
CCTGAGCCCTGTGCTCTGAGCCCTGTGCCCTGTGCCCTGTGCCCTGTGCTCTTGGCTCAACTACCGCCTTACCTTAGCACCGGTCTCCTTTTCAAAAACATCGGAAAGACGTTCCATGAATTTATCGATATCTTTATCCGTCAATGTTTTGAAATCGTCCTGAAGGATAAAACTGATGGCATAGGATTTCTTGCCTGCTTCGATTTTATCACCCTGATACACATCAAACAGGTTAACCCTCTTCAACAACTGTTTTCCGGCTTTAAAGGCTATGGCTTCCAGTTCGGCATATTTAACCGTCTGATCCAGCACCAGGGCCAAATCGCGGCGAACTTCAGGGAATTTGGGCACCTCATGGTAGGTAACTGTATGACTTTTTACTGCCTGTACCAGGTTATCGAAATGAATACCTGCATAAAATACCGGCTGATTAATGCCAAATTGCTTCAGCAGCTTTTCATGAAGCCGGCCAATACAATAAATCGCCTTACCATTCAACTGATAAACTTCTCCCGCAGCAAAGAAAGGAGGCAGACTTCCGGATGTCTGTAAACGGGCCATGTCAATACCGGTTTTCTTTAAAGCACCGGTTACATAGGACCGCAGCAGGTAAAAGTCAGTTTTCAGTTCTGAGCTAAGCCAGCTTTCAGGCGAATCAGATCCTGTGGTAAACAGGGACAGTAGTTTTTGTTCCTTGTAATTTTTGGTGACATTGCCTTTTACATTGGCCCCGGTAAGCTCATACACAAAACCAAACTCATAAAACTTAAGGTTCAACTGACGGCGGTTGAGGTTATGTGCAACCGATTCCAGGCCACTGAACAATAAAGTCTGGCGCATGGTATCAAGTTCACGCGAAAGCGGATTCAGGATTTTGACACTTTTCTCCTGCTCAAACCAGGCATTGCCTTCATAGTAAGCCGAACTGCTCAGCGAATTGGTAAGAATCTCATTAAATCCGTTGTTGGTCAGAAAATCAGCCATCATATTCTGAAGTTTCTCCCGGTCCGGACGCTGATGATAGGAAATGCTGGAATGGAGGCTATCTCCGGCATCTATTTTATTGTAACCGTAAATACGCAACACTTCTTCAATCACATCGGCAACGCCTGTAACATCCACTTTAAATGGCGGCACAGCGAGTTCGAGCCCGCTTTCAGTTTCCTCAAGCGTTTTAATGCCCAGCCCCTTCAAAATCACTTTTATATCAGCGGCAGGGATGTCCTGACCAACAAAGCGATTGACATACTCATACGAAAGGCTGATTTTCCGGTGTTCAACCGGAACCGGATAAACATCAACTATTTCGGAGGATATTTCACCACCGGCGATTTCCCTGATCAGCATCGCAGCACGTTTTAATGCTGTTACTGTAATTTCGGGATCGGTACCACGTTCAAACCTGAACGAAGCGTCGGTTTTCAGCACATGCAGGCGCGAAGTTTTGCGCACTGAAACCGGATTAAAGCAGGCACTTTCGAGAAATACAGCCGTGGTTGACTCTGTGACACCTGACTTTGTTCCGCCAAAAACACCGGCGATACACATAGGTTCCTGAGCATTGCATATCATCAGATCGCCTGCACCCAACTTCCTTTCGGCCTGGTCAAGGGTTACAAACGGGGTTCCTTCAGCAAGCTTTTTAACGATCACCTTATTTCCGGTAACGGCTGCATCAAATGCATGCAAGGGTTGTCCGTACTCAAACAAAATATAATTGGTGATATCTACAATATTGTTGATCGGCCGCACCCCAATGGCTTTCAGCCTGTTTACCAGCCACTCGGGTGAGGGCGCTACTTTTACCCCGGAAACGGTAATGCCCGAATACCTGGGACAAGCAGCAGTATCTTCCACAATAACTTCAACCGGAAAAGAATGATTGTCAACCTTAAACACTTCCGTATCGGGCATGCTGACTTCTACAACACGATTCTCAACTCCCCGTGCAG
>JAAXUD010000807.1 GCA_013336205.1 Lentimicrobium sp.
GCAATACTGGGCCGATCAAATGCATCTGAAAAAATTGACATTACCAGGTATATTAACTGGCAGGATATGCCGATTCCTCATCTTGCTCCTGCGATAAATGCACTTAGTGCCGGGCAGCACAATGTTACGCAACCGGACCTCGCGCCCACAGTCCCGGCAGGTGTTTTAAATATCATGAACCCACCGGCCTTGCCCGATCCAACCGGAATGGCAGGCGTGTTAAATGCGATTCAGAATGGCAACATCTTCAGGGATATGTCGAAGAGCGATCAACTGGTCACAGTCATGGGCAATTTAAGTAACCTCGCCCAAAGTATGGCCCAGCAGGCAGGTTCCCTGGCAGGACAGGCACAATCAGATGCCTTGAAGGCCGCCACTGAAATTGGGAAACAGGTAGCTCAACTGGCATCCCAGGCTGCCAGTCAGTCGCCCAATGCGCCCAAATCATTTACTGAAAAAGGAGGCGCTGCCAATAGCCTGGAGAAACTTATTTCAGGTCAGGGAAATGGTGGCACCGCTCAAATACCCGACGAATTTAAGAGTATTCTGGGAATAGGCGGCAACAAAGGAAACAACGCGCAATCGCCTTTAAACAGTTTGCCATTCTTAAATGAGAAGAAAGATATTGCTGATCTGATCGGGGATTTTTCAAAATCAGGAATAGATGAACTGAAGCTGAACAACGAGGGGGGTAATATTGAGTTCAGGAAAAGAGCGTCCTTTCTGACAAGCAATGATCCCAATTTTTCTTCGACAGAACGTGATGGTACGGTAAATACCCCTGTGCTCACCGAAAGGGAGCAAATACAGTCCATTGTGGCCAGCGCAGCAAATTCTGCGGATGGTTCTGTCTCGGTTAAGGACAGAATAGAAATAGTCCGGCTTCTGAAAGCAGATTTTGAGAAAAACATCAAACCCAATGTTAAAGCAAAAGCAGGTGATTTCTCCTTGTTAAAATGTGAATTAACTAAACTTATAAGCTGGCAGGCAGATGTTCAGTTATTTGGTCTCATTGACGAGTTGCAGGCGACAGATGCTGAAGCCACCCAATTGGCAAGAGAATCCATGAAAATTTCGTTGGCAAATGCGATCGAAAGAGCCAAAAACAATAATAATATCGGACAGATTGAGACAGCCATTAAAATTGCAGCGGATGCTCAGCTTCTGGGTTTTGATGATGCTGCCTTCGATGTTTCAAACATAATCGCAAGTCTGAATCTCTCCTTTATAGTAGACTCTTCCTTTGACAGCGCTATCACGGATGGACAGGGAAAGTCGCTGGAAGTCAGGGTATTGTTAAAAATTGACGCGAACAGTGGAGCACCGATGGCAGGGGTTAGCATAGGAATTTCGGTTGAAGGCGGAACAGCACAACCTTCCACCGGCAGCTCCAACAATGATGGCATTTTCAACTGTACGGTAACATGCACCGATAGATCAAATCTCAGGATTTCCGGACTGGTTGCCTTGTTGGGTCTCGATAGCCTTCAGGCAAACTTTGAGGTCTTGTAGGAATGCAAACAGCATCATTTGTTTTAACCGGGCTTGTTCTATTTTTGCAGCAAGCCCGGTTTAGTTATTTTTGAAATCTTCCCTGAAGGATATAGGAGTAAAAGCAATTTATTCTCAACCTTTCTTTGAAAAAATTGACACCTTACAACGAATGAAGACGTTTTTCGGAAAATCCCACTGTAATACATCTTGCCTGTAAAATGACCAATGCTGAATATCTTCACATGAAACCTTTTGGTGTGAAAAAGCACTTTTTTTATAATCAGGAGAGATGTAAGAAAAATGGATTGCGCTTCTTTCGAAGATAATTAGAAAAATGTCCAACAAATTACCGTGTCTATTAAACAACTTCACAACAAAACTGTTGTATCCCTTGTAAATGTTGGCCCAAACGGGTTAACATATAATTATTCACGCATTTTAAAAACATCAGAAATGAA
>JAAXUD010000808.1 GCA_013336205.1 Lentimicrobium sp.
ACAATCGCTGCATGTCAAGCGCTTCTGCCAGACTACCAACTTTCTCACTGGCCAGTGATAGAAAATTGGCCGCGATCATTTCCGATCTGATATTCCTGACTTTTCTGCTAAGGTTGATGGCGTTATTCAGGCTTTCAATTGCATACTGATAATTACCGGTAAGGTAATAGCAATCGCCCAGGTTATTGTATACCTGAGCCATACCAGCGGTGTCTTTCAGCACTTTACGGATCTGAAGCGCCCTGATGTAAAAATCAAACGCCTTATTAAATGCTTTTTTTTCCTTATAAACGATTCCGAGGTTGTTATAAAGCACGCCATAATAAATCTGATTGTCAAGCGGCTTGTTCATTTCAAGTGCCTTTTCAAAATTGACCAGGGCTTTATCAAAGGATTTGCCACTCAGATAAGCCGACCCAATATTTATATATAAAATCAACTGAGATTCTGTTTCCTTATAGGCGGCATTTATAGTCGCTTTTTGCAACACTTTTTCAAGGCACTTCTGATAATACACATGCGCTTTAGGTAAGTTTTCCAGATAAAAATAACAGGTCCCCATCTGCACATACAAACTTGCATATTTATTGTCAAGTTTTAATTTATCATGCTTCCGGGACGCTTCATCATCCAGCATCTGAAGCATTTTAAAATAATATTCCAGAGAAATTGAATAATTACCAGTACTTGCAAAGAGTAAACCTATCTGATTGAAAATTGCATAAGAATACGAATTATTGGCAGGCTTTTCAGCTATTTTCAACGCCCGGTTGTAATAGGATAGTGCCGAATCTGCCTGATTAAGTTTGGCATAACGATCGCCAAGCTGCATATAAACACGTAAAAGTGAAGTATCTGCCCCGGTAAAACCAAGCCTGGTTTTCAAACTGTCAATCCGGTTATCGGCATAAATATCCTGAACAGAAATACCAATGAATACCACAAACACTATTTTAACAATCAGTGCCCTGGCCTGCATAACAGAATGAAAAACAGCGTTTAGATTCATTTGATAATCGACCGGATTGCTAATTGAAACAAATATAATTAAATAAGTACTTACAATACAATATGTGCCAGGAATTCTCGGTTGGTTTCAGCTATTCTTCTTCCGGAAATCAGCCGCACTGCATCGGAATATACTATCTGATTGTTTACATTTGCCTATAAAACCATCATCATGAAACCCGATCAGCTTTATGAAGAACTGCTCAGCTATTGCATGGAACATGCCAGCGCAGCAAATGTAAAAAAGTATTCCCGCTATTTTAAAAGCGGAGTTTATGATGCATGGGGACTCAGTCAGGCCGATATGGATGCAAAAAAGGACCAATTGAAAAAATCAGGAGAAATCACCCTCGACCTGGTTTTTGAAACCGCACCTTTGCTGATGAAAAGCGGCAAATACGAGGAAACCTCCTTTGCGCTGGTCATGCTTGGTTCGTTGATTGACATGACTGATCATTCCACTTTTAAGCGGCTGGACCACTGGTTTACCACCGGAATTTCTAACTGGGCCCATGCTGATTATCTGGGCATGTTCCTGCTACCCGCGTATTTGAAAAAAGGAATTGTCAAGCAGGAAGATTTCATTGGCTGGATAAGCTCCCCCTATAAGTTTCAGCGACGTTGTGTGCCGGTCACTTTTATCAAACTACTCAAATCAGGGGTTGAATTTCACGGTTTATTCTCCTTCGTCGAACCACTGATGCACGATCCCGAACGCGAGGTCCACCAGGGTATGGGCTGGTTTCTGCGTGAAGCCTGGAAAATAAAACCTGAAGAAACAGAGGCTTTTTTGCTGAAATGGAAAGATACCGCACCCCGCTTGATTTTTCAGTATGCCTGTGAGAAGATGAAGCCGGAAGAGAAATTAAAGTTCAGAAAAGCAAAGTAACAGGCAGAAGGGACGAGGGGCGCGAAGAAAGGACGAGGGACGAATCTACTAT
>JAAXUD010000259.1 GCA_013336205.1 Lentimicrobium sp.
AATCAAATGCCAGGTATGAAGACGATGATGTACCTGATGCCAGTTATGTTCCTAGGATTTTTCAATAGTTATTCTTCCGGACTTAGTTATTACTATCTACTGGCTAATCTGCTCACTTTTGCGCAACTGTTCTTAATCAGAAGGTTTGTTAATGAAGATAAATTGCATGCACAGATTCAGGAAAATAAGAAAAAGCCGGTCAAGAAATCGAACTTCCAGAAAAAGCTTGAGGATATGGCCAAGAGCCAGGGTAAAAAATAAACAGCAGGATTAGTTAAAAGCCCGGTAATTCCGGGCTTTTTTTATTTTATAAGCTTCAGCCACAGCAGGTCAGGATGTATGGAAATTTAGCAGAAGGGAAGTTTGGAAATTAAAAAAAATACTTACCTTTGCACCCCGGTTTGGCCGGCGCCCTGGTTATTATTCAGCGAGGGTGATCCTGACCGACTAAACCAATAATTATCACAGTATTAACCAGGTTTCCGCAAGGAACCACAAAGAACAATTTAAATGACAAACGACGAATTAGACGTCAACGAAGAATTAACCAATGCAGAAGGCGCTTCAGAAGAACAAGTAAACGATGTTGCTGAAAATACTGAAGTTGGTGAAGTTGAAGTAACAGCAGAAGCAGAAGTCGAAACCGAAGCAGAAGTCGAAACTGAAGCAGAAGTTGAAGCCGAAACAGAAGTTGAAGTAGAAGCAGAAGTTGAATTAGAAGTTGAGAAAGTAGCTGAGCCTGTTGCTGAAGCTGCAACTGAACCGGAAATTGATTTGATTGATGATGACGAAGAGCCTACCGTTGAAAAATTGAAAGCTCCGCTTGTAGCCAAAATTTCACTTGAAAATTTTGACTGGGATGCCATTGGTAAAAAGCATGAAAATTATTCAGCTGACGAACGTACCAAACTTGAAGACCTTTACGACAAAACGCTCAGCTCAATCGTTGAGCATGAAGTAATTGATGGTACTGTTGTTGCCATGAACTCACGCGAAGTTGTTGTAAATATTGGATTCAAATCTGACGGTGTTATTCCTCAGTCTGAACTCCGGTATAATCCTAACCTAAAGGTTGGTGATCTGATTGAAGTTTATGTAGAGAGCCAGGAAGATATGGGCGGACAGCTTTTGCTTTCGCACAAAAAGGCACGCATACTCCGTTCATGGGAGCGTGTTAATCAGGCTTTTGAAAAAGAAGAAATTATCAATGGTTACGTAAAATGCCGTACCAAAGGTGGTCTTATTGTTGATGTCTTTGGCATCGAGGCCTTCTTGCCAGGTTCGCAGATTGATGTTAAACCAATCCGCGATTACGATATTTATGTTGATAAAGTTATGGAATTCAAGGTTGTTAAAATCAACCAGGAATATAAAAACGTTGTTGTTTCTCATAAAGCGCTTATTGAAGACGAACTTGAGCAGCAAAAAGCAGATATTATCAGCAAACTTGAAAAAGGCCAGATTCTTGAAGGTACCGTTAAGAATATTACTTCTTATGGTGTATTTATCGATCTTGGAGGTGTTGACGGACTTGTTCACATCACCGATCTTTCATGGGGCCGTATCAATCATCCTGAAGAAATAGTACAGCTTGATCAGAAAATCAAGGTCGTTATTCTTGATTTTGATGAAAACAAAAAGCGTATCGCCCTTGGTCTCAAACAACTTACCCCTCATCCATGGGATTCACTCAGTGAAACCGTTAAAGTTGGTGATCAGGTTAAAGGCCGCGTAGTGGTTATTGCTGATTACGGTGCATTTATTGAAATCGCAACCGGTGTTGAAGGACTTATCCATGTTTCAGAAATGTCATGGTCACAGCATCTGCGCACTGCTCAGGACTTCCTGAAGGTTGGTGATGAAGTTGAAGCCGTTATTCTTACCCTTGATCGCGAAGAACGCAAAATGTCATTAGGTATCAAACAATTGATTCCTGATCCATGGACAAACATTAAGGAGAAATATCCGCTCAATTCCAAACACCTGGCAACCGTTCGCAATTTTACCAATTTTGGTATATTCGTTGAGCTCGAAGAAGGTGTTGACGGACTTATTCACATCTCAGATCTTTCATGGTCGAAGAAAATCAAGCATCCTGCAGAATTCACCAAAATCGGTGAAAGAATTGATGTAGTGGTACTTGATGTTGACGTTGAAAACCGCAGGCTGAGCCTTGGTCACAAACAACTTGAAGAAAATCCATGGGATGTATTTGAATCAGTATTCTCTGTTGGTTCAGTGCACAAAGGTACCATTACCAGTGCCAGCGATAAAGGCATGGTAGTTGCACTTCCATATGGTGTTGAAGGTTTTGCTCCTCTTCGTCATGTTGTTAAGGAAGACAATACACAGGCCAGGGTTGAAGAAGCACTTGATTTCAAAGTGATTGAATTCTCGAAGGAAAACAAGAAAATCATACTTTCTCATAGTCGTATTTTCCAGGATGTTGCCTCAACCGAGCGCGCCAAGGAAAATACTACCAAGGAAAGTGCAGAGAACTCAACCAAGCGTGCTGTTAAGAAACTCAAAGATAATCTTGAGAAAACGACCCTTGGAGACCTTGAAGCACTGGCCAATCTGAAATCAGATATGGAACAGTCAGAAAAGGCTGCCAGAGACAAAAAAGCAGAAGAATAGATTCTGAAATACAGATGAAAAAATCCCCGGATAGGGGATTTTTTCGTTTATAGGCCTTTGTGCATTGTTATTTTTCTCATTTTTACTCTTTCGGATCGGTAAAAAGAGCGCAGTAAATTCAGGCAATATTCATCATGAGAGATTTTTCAGTTACAATTATTGGAAGCAGTGCAGCCCTGCCATTAAAAAACAGAAACCTGACTGCACAGGTGGTGAATCATGCCGGGCGTTTATTTCTGGTTGATTGTGGTGAAGGCACCCAGATTCAAATGATTAAGCTGAAGATTAAGAGCATGCGGATAAATCATATTTTTATCAGTCACTTGCATGGCGATCATTTTTATGGGCTGATCGGGCTCATTTCTACCTTTCATTTACTCGGTCGTAAGGAGGATCTGCACCTATATGCTCCCGAACAGCTTGAAAGCATAATTAGCCTCCAGCTTGAGATTTCGCTCACCAGATTAAACTACCGGATCATCTATCACTCAACAAATCCCGATATTGTGGAAACTATTTATGATGATGATAAACTTGTTGTGACTACTATCCCGATGATGCACCGGATTCCTACTACCGGGTTTCTGTTTACCGAGAAGCCATATCCCCGTCATATAAACATGGAGGCTGCAGAGCGTTTAAATGTTCCGTATACAAGTTTTGTAGCGCTTAAATCAGGCGAGGATTATTTGTCAGAAGATGGTACTCTTATTCCCAAT
The DNA here is from genome assembly GCA_013336205.1 of Lentimicrobium sp. Lineage (GTDB taxonomy): Bacteria > Bacteroidota > Bacteroidia > Bacteroidales > Lentimicrobiaceae > Lentimicrobium. The sequence goes on from JAAXUD010000259.1 coordinate 3,357, forward strand.
AGCCTGCTTACTATTGAGCCTTTTCCCCAAAGGTCATATGCTTTCTGCTCCGATACGGTTTATAATGAAGTTTATGCAGATTTAATTTCCGGGTGTAATCTGTTATACCACGAAGCTACTTTTATGAGCGATATGGCAGAGATTGCCAGGCTCAAAATGCACTCAACTTCAGCTCAGGCTGCTCTTGTAGCTGTGAAATCCCGTGCAGGTAAATTGCTTATCGGCCATTTTTCTGCACGATACGACAATTTGTTGCCATTACTGGAGGAAGCAAGAAGAATATTCCCGGAAACTTACCTTGCCGAAGAAGGGGTGACTTATTCTGTTTGATCTATTTGTAAAGAATTCCGGAAAAAAGGCCTAATAATGTCTTTTTATCGTAAGGCTTTGCCAGATAGTGTGAACAACCATTCGATAATAGTTTTTCCCGGTCACCCTGCATTGTATAGCCCGTAACGGCAATAATCGGTGTGTCTTTGTAACTGTCGAGTAATCTTACTTTATGAGCAATCGACATTCCGTCGGGACCTGCACCAAGGTTAATATCCATTAAAATGGCATCGTATTTTTTTCGTTTTATCTTTTCAAGGGCAACATAGCCGTTTTCTGCCATTTCAGTATTGCAGAGTTCGCGCAGGTAAAGTGCAGCAAGACGACGGTTTATTTCGTTGTCTTCGACAATAAGCACTTCAGGCACAGGGCCTCTGCTGAGCCGTTGCGTATTGATTGTCTGTTTTGGTTCAGGGTCAGGCTCAACCTCTGCAAAATTTGGAAGTATGGAAGGTAAGGCTATATAGAAATCTGAGCCTTTATCAGGGATACTCTCAATCCAGAGCCTTGCATGAATCAGGCGGGCAATTTTCGCGCAAAGCGAAAGCCCCAGCCCACTTCCTTCGAAGGTTCTTGAAAGCCCTTCGCTAACCTGCCTGAATTCTTCGAAGATTAATTTATGATGTTCAGGGGCTATACCGATTCCGGTATCACTAACCCGGATAATTGCTTCAGATTTATTACTTTCATTAATGTATGCGCTTACTGAAATGCCACCATCAATGGTAAATTTGATAGCATTGTCAAGCAGATGATGCAATAACTGACCCAGTAGCTTTTCATCGGCCAGAACATGTATAGATGGCGGTAGAGCAGTGCGCAGATATAATCCTTTATCGCTTGCAATTGAGTGCAGATTCCGGAGCAATGGAAAAAATACAGATTTAACGCTTACTGTTTTTATCCGCAGACTATCTATGTTGGATTCAATGGCTGAAAGATCCATTATAGAGTTTAGTGTGGACATCAAGCGGTTGGCTGACTTATATATGGTCGATGCCATTACCTTTAAGCGGTCGTCTTCAAGTTCTTCGTTTAATATTTCAGAAAAGCCCAAAATACCAGTCATTGGTGTTCTGAGTTCATGGCTCATATTTGCCAGAAGGGAAGACTTGAGCCGGCTCGATTCTTCAGCCTGATTTTTCGCGCCAAGCAAGGCTTCGTCGGTTCTTATTCTTTGAATTGAAAGGGCAATTTGTTCCGAAACAAATATCAGGATATCCTTTTCGTCCTCACCATAAGTGATGTCGGGGGTGTATGATTGCAATGTAATCACACCCAGCACCCGATCATGGGCTTTAAGTGGTATACCAAGCCAGGACTCAGGCACTGCCAATGGTTTTCTGATAATTTTTTCACTAATCATCAAATCGAT
>JAAXUD010000809.1 GCA_013336205.1 Lentimicrobium sp.
GTTGATTTTAAATCTGCCAATGACTTTTGCAGTTCCGCTGTGCGTTGTGAAACCTGGTCTTCAAGAATCTCTTTTTGCCTCTCAAGAATGGCTTTTTTTTCTTCAGTAATTAGAATTACTTTTCTGGCTTCTGCTTCCCGCTCCGAGAGAATCTCTTTATATCTGAGTGAAATATAAACAAGCAACAAAACCGGAGCGCTTAATAAAACGATGGCCAGAATTATATTTTCAAAATCATAAAAAGCATCAGGAAATAATTTGTGGAGTGTTACGAATCCCAGGGCGCCCAGGGTAAGGACCAACATGGCAATAACGACGGTCCATTCTGCTTTTCCAATTTGTCTCCATGAGGAGATTACCAGGTATGCAAAATATGCCAGCATGGCTGTATTTACAATTCCGAAGGGAAATGAAATATTGTACAGGTGGCCCAGTAAACTTACAAATGGCATTATACCAAGGATGGTTTTAGTGATAAGAGATATTCTCTTTTTGAGCACCCATTCGGTAATTATAAGTGTCATTACATGCATAATTGGCAGAAATACGCCATTGGTTAACAGAAATCTGACTCTTTCGGCCAGATAGGAAGTCTCATAAAAATATCCGGAATAACTACCAAAGGCTGCTAAAAAAACGAAAGCAGTCATGACAGAAACCAGCCGGAAGATTTTCTGAGAAGGGTTTAAGTATAATAACAGCAAAAACATAAACAGGAGCAACCCCGAGACCGAGATGCTAATAGCCCCAAGAATGTAAGTTTCCTTTTGCTTTTTCTCCACTCTTTTATTGAATGCCGGCCCGGTAATAGAAAGCAGATTTTGCAGATTCTTAGGATTGAGCCTCAATTCTCTTTGCGTTATCAGGCTTTCGTATGCCACAAAATGCATTGCTACCACATGCTCTTTACCTGTAGTAAGATGAATGGAAGAAGGGAACTTATTTACCGGATTATAGGCGCTATAAGGATTTCCCGTTTTGCCAAATGAGTTTACAAGTGTGCCGTCAATGTAAATATCAGTTGCAAACCAAAGTTTACGGCTTATGCCCAATGGAATTGAATCAAGCGAACTGTCCAACCGCAACTTCAGCCTGAACCACCCTTCCACTCTGCCATTTTCATCAGCAAGTACTGGTGATATGTCAATGGGTTTAACGGCTTCCCAATCCCTGGTTTCTATGGCCGTATCCGCCCAATCAGGATTATTGCCTGGTTTGAATATCCAGCCATCTGCTGAAGAAAGCTGAATCTGCTGATTTCTGTCAAACATACTTCCCGAAAGCACCAGCGTTTTATCCTGGGCCATTGAAAAACGGGAATCCAGTAATAATAAGAAAACAAAAAGAAGCATGATTCTCATACCTGGTGTTTTATAGATTTGACAATTGTATTATAAACTCACTTCCATCGCCTTCCTTTGTTTCCACCTTCAACTCGCCTCCATGCGCTTTTACAATATCATACGCCAGTGAAAGCCCCAAACCTGTTCCCTGGCCGGTGGGCTTGGTAGTAAAGAAAGGCTGGAAAATTTTATCGAGGACTTTTTGAGGAATTCCGTTACCATTGTCGGAAACATAAATTTCTATATTACCGTTAACCCTTTTAGTACCAACAGAAACCATTGGTTCGTAACTTTTAACCCCCTCAATGGGTTGAAACCCTTCAGGGGTTAGTATTTTCTTCTTTTCCTCAACCGCATAAAACGCGTTGGTGATCAGGTTGAGTATTACCCGGCCGATATCCTGTGGAATGACGTTGATGCTGCCAAGGGTTTCATCAAAATCAGTTTTCATCGTAACATTGAAGTCCTTGTCTTCTGCCCGTAAACCGTGATAGGCCAGACGCAGGTATTCATCAGCCAGAGCATTGATATCGGTTGGCACTTTCACGCCATTACCGCTGCGACTGTGTTGGAGCATGCCTTTTACAATGGCATCTGCGCGTT
>JAAXUD010000260.1 GCA_013336205.1 Lentimicrobium sp.
ACACCATTTTTCCCAACAAGATGCTGTTGTCCCACATATTCGTCAAAGTTATCCGGACGAAGTTGTTCAGCTAAAGGGGGGAGATTAATCATTTTTGTATTCTTTCGGTATTGACCAGGCAAATATAAGCCTTATTTTGGCCTCAGGTTCGTATCCCGGAGAATTCAGTTTTGAGTGCTAATTTGGCTAATTTGGGTAAATTGACTGAAATTGTGATGAAATTACGAGTGTACTTTAAGGTCATTTTAAGGTCAATTGTAAAAATAATTACATAATAACTAGGTAAATAACTGTATATCAATATATTAAAACTATTAAAAAAAGATTAAAAAAAAATCAAAAACACTTGCTTTTTAATATTGCTTTTATTTATCTTTGCAATGTTTTAAAACTAACACATAAACATGAAAACATTATCACAGATTTTAGTTATCGCCGGACTTGCAACTTTAGTTGCTTGCGGACCAAGTGCAGAACAAAAAGCAGAACAGGCTCGTCTTGATTCAATCAGGGTAGCTGACTCTATCGCTGTTGTTGAAGCTGAAGCTATGAGGGTTCAGGATTCAATCAATGCAGTTGCTGCTGAACAGCAGAGAATTGCTGACTCAATTGCTGCTCTTCCAGTTAAGAAATAATCCGGAAGATAATTCGATTTATTCTCAAAAGAGGAGGTTTTACCTCCTCTTTTGTTTTTTAGGTAATCAATCAAAGGCATTTGCAGGCTTTTATTGCCTACTTTTGATAAATAATATTTACAGCTTAAATCCAAACGCTGAAACCATACTTAATATGACTCAACAATTAAATGCGATTGATAATACTGGCTTTAAGCAGTTTGGTTTCTCTGAAGGCGTAATGCAAGGGCTTGAAGCAATTGGGTTTGAGAATCCGACACCAATTCAAACTCAGATTATCCCGCATGTAATGGCTGGAAATGATGTTGTTGGCTGCGCCCAGACCGGAACCGGAAAAACTGCAGCTTATCTGTTGCCCATTCTTCATCGCATCATTGAAAAACCGGTTGAAGGCATAAATACAATTATTATTGCACCTACCCGTGAACTGGCCGTTCAGATTGCGCAGCAACTTGAAGGGTTCAGCTATTTTCTTGGCATCAGCTCTCTTGCTGTATACGGCGGCACTGATGGGATTGAATGGGAACAACAGCGAAAAGCACTCACACAGGGTGTTGATGTAGTGGTTGCTACTCCCGGAAAGTTGATTTCTTTTCTGAATATGGATATTGTTCCTGTACAAAACCTGCAACACCTGGTGCTTGATGAAGCTGACAGAATGTTGGATATGGGCTTTGTAGATGATATAATGCGGATTATCAGTTATTTGCCTGAAACACGCAGAACACTGCTTTTTTCAGCGACTATGCCTGTACGAATCAGGGAACTGACAAAACGTATTCTTAAAAATCCGGTTGAAGTTAACATCGCTATGTCAAAACCTGCAGAAGGGATTTTGCAAATAGCCTATCTTGCCTACGATAAACAAAAGACAAAGCTTCTGGCAGGATTAATCAAAGGTCGCGATCTTCCGAGTGTTTTAATTTTTGCATCAACTAAAATTAAAGTAAAAGCGATAGCAAAAGAACTAAAAGCAGAAGGATTTGAAGTTGCAGACATTCACTCTGACCTTGAGCAATCGGAAAGAGAAAATGTTTTGCTCCGTTTTCGCAATCGTCAGCTCCAGATGTTGGTAGCTACAGATGTTTTATCACGCGGTATCGATATCGAAAATATCAGCCTGGTAGTAAACTACGATGTGCCGCGCGATGCAGAGGATTATGTTCACCGGGTTGGAAGAACTGCCAGGGCTGAACAAACAGGGATTGCCATCACTTTTATTAATCAGGAAGAACAGCAACAGTTCTCCAGAATTGAAAGACTGATTGGTTACGAAATCCGCAAACAAATGCCACCAGAAGTTTTAGGAGATGGGCCTGAGTATGATCCTGCAGTTAACAAACCAAAACAAAGGGGACGACCAGGGCAAAAAAAAGGACGTAGAAAATAATTTGGTTTCATTGTGGAGCTTAATCTGAATAACAGGCTAATAATTGTAACAGGTGCTTCTTCGGGTTTTGGAGAAGCCGTCGCACGTCAGTTGATAGCTGAGGGCGCAACTGTCCTTGCCATTGCCAGGAGAACAGCGTTGCTTGATAAAATGGCCGCTGAACTTGGTGATAAATGCGAAATACTAACTGCAGATGTTTCCAATACTCAATTTCCCGAAATTCTTCTGGAGAAACTTCAGGGTCGCATCCCTGACGGTATATTTGTGAATGGGGGAGGTCCCCCCGCTGCAGGTTTTAGCGAAACTACCCGGGATATGTGGATAAATGCATTCCATAATATTTTCCTATGGAAAGTTGACTTAGTGAAAAAACTTCTCCCTTTGTTTAAAATGAGGAATTATGGAAGAATTGTTTTTCTGGAAAGTATTTCAGTTAAACAGCCGGTTGAAAACCTTATTTTAAGTAATAGTATCCGTTCAGCAATGGCAGGCATGGCCAAAACACTGGCTGGTGAAATTGCTTCCTTTGGGATAACTGTAAATGTATTGGCCCCCGGGTATCATGATACAGCTGCCATGCAACGACTTTATTCCGGAAAGGCTGAGAAAACCGGACAATCGGTTGAAGAGGTGAAAAGGATCTTTATAAATGAGACGGGCACCGGTAAACTGGGAAATCCGGCAGAACTGGCGAATCTTGCAGTCTGGCTTTTGTCTCCAAATTCCTCTTTTGTTACGGGGCAGGTTATTACAATTGCCGGAAATCAGGTAAAAGGCATTTTAGGCTAGAAGAATTCAATTATTCTTCATTTGGAATTGCTCTTTTTACTGAGATTCTATTAAAGACAGGTAGCGAAACTTTAAAAAGTACGATGCCCAGCGGAATAGAAATTAGTAACCAGAGAATGAATGCCACACCAATGGTAATCCCAACCTCCGATAATACATTCAAAGTGTCCAGTTTCAATCTTTCAATCAATGCTGACCCAGACCCTGCAATGATATCAATTCCGGTTATATAAGCGCTTGCTTTTAAAAAAGGGTATATCAGTATCAGTTGAAGCGGTGCAACCATATAATTGATCAATTGAATAGCACCGAAATTCAGCTTTAAAGCTACAGCGGCAATCGTGCATGTCAGGGTACTTCCGGGCAATGGCATTATTCCAAAGCAGATTCCAATCGAAAAAGACTGTGCCAGTTTATTTGGGCTCAGGCCGGTTTTCAGAAACTGCGTAAATGGCACTATTAACCATGTTTGAACAATCCTTCTGAATGTTTCTTTCATACCGGCATCGATGGGTCAATATCTCTGGCATACTGATATATGCCTCCTTCAAGTATAAAAAGGTTCTTAATCTTAAGTTTATCCTTTAGATAAATATAAACCTGTTCGCTTTTCATACCATAAATACAGTAAATCACCACTTTCTGGTCTTTGTTAATTTCGTTTAACCTTCCTGGTAGTTCTAACTGTGGTATAGAAAGCGCATTTTCAATATGACAGGATTCATATTTCTCAGCTTCCCGGGTGTCAATAATCTGAAATTGCTCTTTTGAATCAAGCATTTTTTTAAGCTCTTCCGGGGTGATAAATTTCATATTCTCAATGTTTTATAAAATTCAGAACTAGTCAATATTTCCAAGAACCTGAATTTTATCTGATTCTAAAATAATATTCCCATTGTTACTATTGGCCGCCTTTATCATTGCTCTTGCAACTGTTTCTGCATGAATTGGCTTGTACTTTTTAAGTTTGCCAATAAACAGGAATCCCAATGCCTTCATAACTACCTTACCTGTTTCTTCCATCATTCTTCTTTCAGAGCGGAGGCCTAATAACATGGATGGTCGAAGAATATTCAGGTTCTTAAAACCGATGGATTTTAAATTTTCTTCCATCAGTCCTTTTGTATTCAGGTAAAAGTTACTGGTATTGGCTTTGGCACCTATAGAAGAAATTACCGTAAATACGGGTATCTGGTTTTTAAAAGCTGCCTTTGCAATATTTATAACCAGGTCATGGTCAATCTTAAAGAAAACATCTTTGCTTCCGGCTTTTTTTATGGTGGATCCAATACAACAGAATACCTGATTGCCAGTTATTTCTGACTCTATTTCACTGATTTTGTCAGGATCGAAAACTACCTGCCTGATCTTTCCATGATAAGCCGGCATTTCTTTTCTGACAAATAAAATGAGTTTCTCATAACGACTATCCTTTAACAGCAATTCCTTGAGGAAGCGGCCTGTTAATCCGCTACCGCCAAAGATTACTGCTGTTAGATTTCCTTCTTTTCCCATTTCTTTTGATTATTAACTATACTTTATGGTTTTGTTCTAAACTGAAGTTTGCTCTCTTGTTTTTCCCCGCTTAAGCGAAAACCAGGTGCCGGCAATACATAGTAAAGCGAAGACTGTAAAGGTAAGTTTTATTCCTGAAAGCAGTTCATTGGCATCGGCTATATGGTGGCCATTCTTGCCGATAACCAAAGCCAACACTAGCATTGTGATGCCCATACTCATAGTTTGACCAGTGAGCCTCATTGTACCCAGGGTAGCTGAGGCAATTCCAAAATCAGCGGGCTTAACAGAACTCATAACAGCATTGGTGTTCGGTGATGAAAATAACGCAAATCCCAATCCCAGCAACATCAGTATGGATATGATAAAAAGTAAACTGGTATCTGCTTTTAAAAACGATAAAGCCGTTAGCCCGATTACAGTAAGGATCATTCCGGCAGAAGCAACAATTCCCGGCTCAATTTTGTCACTGAGTTTTCCAGCCACGGGCGACAAAATAGTCATCATTACCGGCTGGGCTATTAGTATTAATCCGGCTTCAGCCGGAGTGTATTTACTAACCTGTTGCAGAAACAGACTTAAAAGAAAAACAAGCGCATAGGTTGCACTATAATTAATAAATGCGGCCAGATTCGAAAATACAAAAACCATATTTTTTCTAAAAAATCTGATATTTAATAATGGATCTGATGCTTTGTTTTCA
>JAAXUD010000261.1 GCA_013336205.1 Lentimicrobium sp.
CACCAATCGGTGTATATGTCAATAAAAATCATTTTTGGCTTTTTCTTGCTGAGCGTAACAGCTTCTTCAAGTGTCATCCATTTTATAGAGGCAGGTGCTTTGTCTGAATTCTTTTGAGCCATTACAGAACCCGAAGTCAAGAAAACAGCAATCAGCGTAATTATCAGAGTTTTGAAATTTATGAAGTTCATAATTTTTGACATTTGAGATTGAGGTTCAAAGATAATTGATTTGTCAGCAAAAATTAAAGAAGAAATCAGAAAACGTGCTGCAGCAAACCTGAGGATAGTCAGCCGGAAGCTCAAACCTGCGACGAATAGTCATAATTAAGAAGATGGACTAATAATCCTTGTGTCGCTCAATTTCACGACGATTGTCCTTTGTTTTCAGGGTTTCGCGCTTGTCGTAAAGCTTCTTTCCTTTGGCAATGGCTATTTTGATCTTAGCCAGGCCTTTTTCGTTGATAAAGAGCAGTGTGGGTATAATGGTCAGGCCTTTTTCGCGGGTTTTGGTAATTATTTTTCGCAGTTCACGCCTGTTTAGCAATAATTTACGGTCACGTTTCGGTTCGTGATTTGAGTAGGTTCCGTATTTATATTCACTAATGTGAAGATTTTTAACAAACAACTCATTGCCTTCGAATGCGCAATAAGCATCCGTAAGGTTGGCTTTGCCTTCGCGCAGTGATTTTATTTCTGTACCTGTTAAAACAATGCCACAGATGAATTCTTCTGTTAGGAAGTATTCAAAACCTGCTTTCTTGTTTTTTATTGAGATACCTGCTGCCATGTTGTTGTTTAAAGGGCTGCAAAGATATGAATTAAGGTGGATTTTCAGCGGTTATGACCCGTTGTTCAGTCTATGAATTTTACTGATACATTGATGTATTTTTCTGGAATTGATCAGTGTTGGCAAAGTCTGTCAATTTGTGTATGCCATTTTTTGTTCTAATTTTACCTTTTGTCAGGTTGGTAAAGAATGCACTGACTAACTAACTGAAAATGTCCCTGTTATGAAAAAAAAACTGCTTTATTCCATCCTTATTGTTCTGCTGGCAGGCATTACAGGTGGTGCAATTTATATCAATACCCTGCTTCCGATTATTACCGGTTATGCCGCGAAAAACCTGGCATCTGCTGTTTTTATCTCCCATCGCAATCAGGCTGATGTTGAAGCGCTTGACCTGAATTTTTCAATCATAAAATACACCTCCAACAAAGTTGATACAATTAATAAAAAGGTAACAAGCCGTTTTCTCTGGGGTAAATCAACTGCTGTTTGCAGAGACGGGTTCGGGTGCACAATTGTGCATGGTGATGACGAAGAAGCCCTGAGGAGAATAGTATTCCCGGTCAATGCCAATGCTGTTTATAATCAGGATGCAAACCCCTGGCCAATGGGGAATATGATGCCGGATGTAAAAAGTAATGTTGACGATTTGCCAGGATTACAGGCAATCGCAGATAAACTGATAGAAAAGGACGCCTACAATGGTCATGCTTTTGCATTTGTGGTTTTGCATAAGGGCATTCCGGTTGTTGAAAAGTACAGACGGGAATTTAATGAGAAAACTCTTTTTCTTTCCTGGTCAATGGCCAAGAGTTTTACCAATACACTGGCCGGTATTATGGTCAAAGAGGGTAAGTTAGACGTTAACAAACCGGCAGATATTCCGGAATGGCAGAATGATGAGCGAAAGAAGATCACGATCAACAATTTGCTTCAGATGAAGAGTGGCCTTGAATGGAACGAAGATTACGGGAGTGGCTCTGATGTTAACCTGATGTTACACCGGGAATCTGATTTTGCAGCCTATGTTGCCGGCAAGTCGTTGGAATTCGCTCCCGGAACTGATTGGTATTACTCTTCCGGATCAACCAATATAGTAAGCTACCTTATCAGAAAAAAAATAAATAGCGACGATGCTTATTATCGCCTGGCTAAAGAACAGCTGTTTAACAGGCTGGGTATGCCTGACGCTGTTTTTGAAGTAGATGCGTCCGGCACACTCGTTGGTTCGTCCTATATTTACGCAACAGCCCGTGATTATGCACGTTATGCAATGCTTTATCTTCAGGATGGTGTATTTAACGGAGTGAGGATTCTGCCTGAAGGCTGGGTAAAATATACGACAACTCCGGTTTCGGGTAGTGACGGGGCTTATGGTTCATCTTTCTGGTTGAATCAGAATAAGGAATTTTCTGCGGCACCTGCCAGTATGTATTATTGTAAAGGTCACGACGGTCAACGCATCTTTATCCTGCCCGATGAGCAATTGGCTGTAGTTATTCTTGGCTATTCGCCTAAGCCTGATAATGTTATGGACTTTAACCGGCTATTGGGCGATGTAATCGCTGCAGTTGATTAGTTGCGTAATTGGGCACCGGAAAGTGGTCTCTGGTAAATTTTATTTTTAAAATAAAGCATAAAAAAAGGACTGCCTGCTTATTCAGCGGCAGTCCTTTTTCCTGACTTAATCAGAATAAATCCATAGTCAGCGACAGGAAGATATTCCTGCCTGGCGCATAGATAGGTTTTGGTGTGGTTCCGCTGATGGAGCGGTTCAGGTGTTCATAGTAGGCTTCGTCCAGCAGGTTTTGTATGCCGGCGGTTGCGCTGAATACTTTAGTAATCTGCCATAAAACATTCAGATCTATCAAGGTGAAAGCCGGGCTTACTTTTTCGCCAAAATCAGCTGAAACCCTTTCCTGGCTGAGCACATGTCTGAAAGTTACCGATGGACGGAGTTTGCTGTTCAGATAACTTCCTGTCAGCGTATAACGAAAGTCCAGCGGTGCTATTTCCGGTAGCGGTTCTTCATTATCAATGTTTTGGCCATAAGTGTAGGCAATTGCCATGCGGTGTTGCAGGTGTGCTGTTAATGTTTGATTCCAGCTTAGCTCAAAACCTGTTTTAAAAGCATTGTCAATATTGGTAAATCGTCGTACACCCGGACTCGTGGGAAATTTGGGAACAAGACTGGTATCTATTACAGATGAGATATAATCCTGCTGCAATGAAGCGAAAAAATCGAGACTGATTGCTGACTTTTCGGTCTTATAGCTCAGGTTCATGTCAGCTTCATTGTTAACTTCAGAATTTAGTTCTGGATTGCCCAGCAGTTCATAAGCATCCTGCCCGACCGGAAGGTAATTTATAAACCGCTCGGTCATATTGCCGCTTCTTTGAGCCCGGCCAAGCCAGAGTCCCAGCGAGAAATTCTCCCGGAGATGTTTTACTGCTCCCAGGCTAACCGAAGGGTTAAGTTGGGTTGATTCCGTATTTTCATAAATTTTACTGAATTCAGTTGCAGCATCATCAATACCCGATTGGTTTAACTCAAATCTGCCCGAAAAAATCAATGAAACAGTGTTAACTGAAAGTTGGTATTCTGCGAAGAGGGCACTTTTACTGATGGTTCCGTTTTGCCACACATTGTCATAAAAAACTTTTCCTGCATTAGGCCCGGCAATAAATTCCCGTTCCCTTTTGCCTTCGGCTTTATCAATCCGCAAATCGGCACCAGCAAACAATTTTGATTTTTCTGTTTGCCAACTGCCTTCTGTTTTGCCACCATAGGTTTTGGTTTTAGCAGGGGTATTGGCATTCATGATTCGGGGCTCAATTGTTTTTGTCAGGTTGTCCATGTGATGATCAACAAACGTTGCAAAAATAGTTGTACCCCATGATTTCAGGTTTCTATCCCTGAAATTTACCCGGTGTTTTGCATTCAGCAGCCAGGTATCATCGCTTCTCAGATCCATAGGTAATGCCGGGAAATCGGTATCGCGGGCGAAGTTTCGGGTGGCTGAAAGGCTTACAGTCTGGCTATCGGAAATCTTCAATCCAAGCATAGCTCCCGCGCTGGCCCTCATAAAATCAGCAGGAACTGTATTCCCATCGCCATCTTTATAGTCGGTACCTTTGGCAAAGGACCCAAAAAGCCTGAGATCGGCCTTTTTAGCGCTTATCCCGATGGTTCCTTCGTTACGGGTGACGGTTCCGTTGGTTTCAAAACTGCTGGTCAGTCTTCCATAGAGATGTTGTTTTTCTGAGAATTGCGGAGCCGCAGGTACATAATTAATGGTTGCTCCGAATGCATTGCCATAACGCAGTGAATGGGGGCCTTTCTGAACCTCAATGTGGCTGATCATATTGGGCGCTACCTGGCTTGTGGGCGGGTCCATGCGGTTAGGGCAGGCTGCGGAAGCTGATTGTGCACCATCTATCACCACATTCAGCTGATCGTATTTGAATCCTCTGAAAACAGGATCGAAGCCATAGGCCCCGCTTTTACGGATGGAACTGAATCCCTCAATGTTGTTGAGCAGATCGCCTCCATCGTGGGCCAGCCTGTCGCGGGAACTCAGCGCCAATACTGAATTACCGGAAACAGGTGTGTGGATTGCCACCACGGTTACCGGCTGAAGGGAGTAACTGACCTCTTCCTTATATACAACGCCGGTTTCAACCGCACGTTTAACTTCTGCAGGCGATAGCAGCCATTTACCGTAGTTGATGTGAGAAATTTCAAGTGAAACTTTTTCATAATACCGGATCGTAAAACTGCCATCCTTTCCGGTAATCCCTTTTTGATCACCATATTTGAATGCAGCTTCCCGGACTGGTGTTTGCCGGCTGAAATCGAGTAATTTGATCTGTTGGGCTTTTAAACCAGGTAAGGTTAAAAGAAATATACCCAACAGAACGATGTATTTCGTTCGTGTCATCGTTTATTATTTGGAAGGTGTAAATAATGGTGAAAGAAATGTAATATCATGATATTGAACCTGAAACAGCCCAATACCTGAATTGCACTCTAAACCATAGAATGAAAATAATACACTGTACTATGGAGACTTTCCTTTTCTTCAAATAGGTTATAACTGACAGAAAGTCTGGTTAGCATGGCTAAGCCTTATAACCGGTGAATTTGGGAGGGTGAAAAATTTCAATGATAACGGAGGGATTTTCAATCCATATATTCCTGATAAAATAGGTTTCTTCTTTTTCCTTAGGAACAAGAG
>JAAXUD010000262.1 GCA_013336205.1 Lentimicrobium sp.
CGCCAGGGTTGTAGGTAGAGATTTTCAGGGTGGCTGTTTCACCGGCATCCAGTCGCCCGTTGCCATTGCCTGCAGCATCGTCAATGGTGATGCTACCTGCCATAAGCGCTGGTGCATGTGCCTCAATCAGAAAATTACTTATAAAAGTACTGTCAACCGCATCTGTAGCGGTAAGCGTAAATACGATTGATTCTCCGTCAGGAATTGCCGCATCAACATCAACCGCATAAGCCAGTGGCATTGTTTTAACCTCGCCAACGGCAAAGTCGCCAAATTGCTCTGTATTGTCGGTAATTGTAGCGTAAGGAGAGTCGGTAGTGAGTATAACTTCAACCGCGGTAGCAGGCAGATCGCCTATGTTTTCCATGGTAACATCAAATTGAACACTTTCGCCAAAGTCGAGCAGCCCGTTGTTATTTCCGCTTGCATCGTTCAAAACATTGTTGTTGTAAATTACGTAAGGCTGGTTAGGCGGTGGGCCGGTCTGGAAAGGAGAAACATAGGTCATGGCATAACCTGAGCGGTTGTCTGTCCAGGCTGGAAAAACCCAGCGGTCGCGGGCTGATATTGCCAGGTAGTCACCAAAGTACATATCGGCAAGGCCGGGAATTGATTGCGGTGTAAATGACACATCACTAACCTTCATGTCTTCCCAGGACGCGCCGCCATCGGTTGAATTTGAAACATAAGCTTCGCATTGGTTGGAAGCCACATTGCGGTCGTCGTAATAAATCACACTCAGATTACCATTGGCAGGGTCGCTGGTTATCCATGGGAAATAATGCTGTTTACCTTGTCCGGGTGTTGACTCGTTAACCTGAACCGGTGCTGACCAGGTGTCGCCCTGGTCGGTGGATTTACTCATATAAATATCAATATCATTTCCGGTGTTGATTCCCGGTACTCCAACATTGGCCCAGGTGATGTACAAAGTACCCCTGTTTGCGCTGTTGCTGATATCTACGGTCATTGTCGGGAACGAATTCACACGCATTGATTTACTTACGCCGGTTGTGCGAATTCCTCTTATGTCGCTGATAATACGCGTGGCAGTCTGGTAGGTAGCGCCGCCATCAAGTGATTTAGCCATGGCAATCGCTGTTTCATCGGTTGGCCAGCCATCATAAACAGCCCAGATTACATAAACCTCACCATCAGGGCCTGTGTTAATGTTAACACCCTGGTTATGGCTCCCTGCGTTAATTGCCGAGCTGATATTAACTGCAGGAGACCAGTTGAGGCCTTCATTCGTTGAGCGACTGATCTCAATCTCTGTATCATTGGAACCGCCAAAGTCAGTCCAGGCATCGTATAGATTTCCTTCGTAAGGACTAGTCGGACTGTTATCAATCCACATATGGTTTTTATCGAGCAAAGTGCCCCAGCCACCTGGTGAAGGAGCTACAAGCACCGGAGTCCAGTTCTGTCCCTGGTCTGTAGAATAGGAAATGCCCTGGCCGCCACTGCTGTGAATATAGCCTACATAATACCAGCCATTGAGGCCGATCGCGGTTGTAGGGTCTCCGCTGTTTTCACCGCCGGCTCCCTGAATTTCACCACCCCAGCTTGCACCTGCATCGGTTGATAGAAAATCGTTGGCGCCATAAATACCAGAAACCGGCCAGGGAGTTGAATTGTTGGACTGCAGCAGGTTTTGGTTGTTAAGCGGACTAACAAAGATAGAGTTTTCACTTTGAGTCGATGTTTCAGTGGTTACCGGAACATCAGGTGAATCTTCAGAAGTAACACTGCGGCCGGTTAACTGACTGCCGGTGTACTTTGCCTGGGGTGGCTTTACATCCGGGGCAACCGGCACCAATCCCAGTGAGGCCATACGACGCCAATAGGACATATTGTCAATACGGGTATCTACTTTGTATTTTTCCTGCACCGGAGCAGCAGGAGTATACATCTGTTTTTTAGGTTTCTGCGCGTAAATGCAGGGGATTGCGATAAGTAATCCGATAACAATTATAAACAGGCGTTTTATCACGGTGTTTGTGTTAAGGTTAGTAAAACTGTTTGAGGCGATTATTATTTAATTATGAGTTTAATGGTTTCACTGAATTTGCTGTTATTTAGCTTAATAAAGTATAAGCCAGGCTTAATGCCCGAAACATCTACTGTCATTAGTTCTGTTTCATTAATTCCGTTCATTGTATTAACTATTTTTCCGGAAAGATCAGAAATTGTGAGATCAAAAGTTTGTCCTTTCATTATTCCGGCAATACTAATAAATCCGGATGCCGGATTTGGATAAACAATTAAACCCGGAATAAAGTTTTCATCATTGCCTGATGATGTATTGATATCTACCGGTGGGAAGATTATTTCATCAATCCATGCAGCATCCTGTCCGCCTATTACTGATCCGTCTTTTTCATAGGCCCACTTAAAGTTATGAGCGCCTGAGGTAACAGGGAAGGCAGCCCGGGCCCAATCTGACTCACCCGACCATTCAGCAACCTTGATATTGTCGATGTAAAACCTGAGGAAATCATAAGAGGATTCCGATGAAACTTTGTAGCAAAACCTGATACTGTCATCGGCCATTACTTCGTAATCGATGGAAAGGTTTGATTTCTGATTGTCGCTGATCTGCCCCGACCTGGCACAGTATAAGCCTTCAAAGGGTTCGGTCTGTGTTATAGTCCAATTTGCATTTCCTCCATGAATCCAGGCGTGATGCGTGAAATCGCCGGTCTCAAAATCTTCGCTTATCTGACCAACAACAAATACATATTCTTTTTCAAGAACGACGGTAGCCGGATTTCCCTGGGTAAGGGTCAACGTAAAGCTAACTGTTGTTCCGACTGGAGTTTGTGCACTGGCAATTATACCGGCAAAGTTTACGGTAGTTTGCGATTGACTGTTAATAATTACCGGATTGGCTACCCACTCAGTACCGGAAATATAGGTGCTGTTGCAGCCAAGTGTTGCGGTAACAGGCAGGCTGTTGCAGTGTCCGCTGTTTATCAGTGCTATATCAAGTCCAAATGTTTCTCCCGGATCGGGAACCCCATTGCCGGATTCATCATCTACCTGGGCGTTGCCGGCGGCAAGTAGAGGGGCAAAGGCAGTAAGCTGGAATTGTGAGGTCCATGTTTCACCTGAAACAGCGGTCAGGGTAAATGAAATGGTATGATTGTCAGGAACCGCTTCGCTTAGCTGAAAGGTAAATCCATTTTCAATGCTTGCCATTCCACCGGCAGCGATATTGCCATAGGACTCTGTTGCGTCGGTAAAAGTAACGAAAGAGTCATCGGTGGAAATCGTTGCCATTACATTTTCGGCTGGCTGAAGGCCTATATTCTGTAAAGTAATGCTCAGCGAAATGGTTTCCCCGAAATCAGCCTGTCCGTTGTTGTTTCCCTGGCTGTCGTTTAAGGTATGTGCCTGGTAAACTACATAAGGTGTTTCGCCGGCGATAAATGTAAGCGGGAAGTAGGTTGGCAGACAATTGTAACCTGAAATTACCAGTTGCGCATCACCAGGAATAATTACAAGCGGGTCGATAACAACCGTAGCAATACCATTTGATGCAGTAATTCCGGCGCCATAAAGGATTCCGTTCATAAGAAGAGCTGCAGTAAGGCCTTTGGCCGGTGCTCCTTCATTGGTAACCGTAACGTCAAACTGCGGAGTGCCCGTTGTAAGACTTAAAGGGTAAGCGGCTGAAACTGAAATGGGCTCATCGGTCCAGATTGCCAGTGCAGGATCGCCCAGCACATTGCAATCGTAAAAACACCAGCGCAATGCGCCTTCTTCCCATTGTCCCGGAGCATTCACCCATGGTGAAGTGGCTGCTTTTGACTCAACCTGTGCGCGGCCGGCCCGGTTCAGGCTGTCGGTAAACATGGCATCTACATATTCGCGGTGCAGGTGGGCCGAAGGGCCTTCGGTCTGGCCTTCATTAAACCAGCCATAGCGTGAGTTTCCAATAAAAACTGCGGCGAAGTTCTCGATTGAAACCATTTTTTCGGCTATACAATCGTTTACATCAAAGGCGCCGCAAATACATCCATGTGTGGAAACTACCGGGAAATTATGGGTAATACCGTTTACGCCGGCAAAATTAGCGTTGGTTATGTCCCAGTTGCTGAACTTCATCACATAAGAATCGTTGGCGTGGCCCACATGGTGAATAAAATTCCGGCCGGCATTGATGGTATTCATTAAATCAGCCGCACTCCATTCAGAAACTTCATCATAGAGTCTAACAAAATTATGGTCTTCAGGAATACCGGTGGTGGTGTAGCCATTGTCATCGCGGGTGCCGATGAGCAATTCGAGATAATCGGAGCCCCAGGTATCGGGGCCGGTATATAGGTTTTCGCCGGCAAGCAGTGGATTGCGCAATTCGCCCAGCACCGGTTCATTCTGATATTTTGTGGTTTTGTTCAGCATCGCGGCAAGCTCAGTCGAGTTGCTGAACGACATACGACCAACCGATATTTCGGGAAGCAGATCATCTTCTCCAATTTCTCCCCAGAGGTTGTTTCCATTGGTGTTCCAATTGCCATCTAGGGCTGAAAAATAGATGTCGGAAGGAATATTGTTATCTTCGTATACACTTGATGATTGCACATGACAATAAAAACCGCGGTAGGGGACGTGCTCCACATCGCCGGCCAGCACCACATGTTCAACCGCATTCTGCTGGTATTGTTCTATAATATAATTGCGCATCTTTTCAGGTAAATCAGCGCCACTCGCGTTAGCCTGAATAAATTCGGTGGTGGCAACCTGGGTTTTCATGCCCCGGGGGAGGTATAGTTGGGCTAATTCATCCAATTGACCGGCAAAGGATTGTGGCGTAATAATCAAAATCTGGTAATCGGTGATGCTTCTGCGACGATCGGGATAAGTTGAGACTGCATCAGGGTTCTGGGCCGATCTGAGGCAACTCTTTTTAACACTTGCCGCCGGACTAAGATTCTTTAACGCAGAGAGACCACGGCTGGTTTCCCTGGTTTCGATCCGGATTACAACCCTGGCAAAATATTTTATTTCGCCC
>JAAXUD010000810.1 GCA_013336205.1 Lentimicrobium sp.
CCGCTTCTGCTGAGGTAATTTCAAATACTGACGTTGGATATTTCGCAGCATCAAAGAAGTCAGGTGATTTCAAATGGCCAACAAGTTTGCCATTATCTTCGGCACTGGTGAGGTCAAGGTCAACGATAGAATTCATGTCAATAGTAAATTTACCACCAACAACATTACCATCACTCAACATAATTTTACCATCTGAAATTCCAATGGTACCGTTGTGCTCGCCGGTAGGTTTTGCGCCTACCCATTCAACTTTCGATGCAGCTACATCAACTTTCAGACTTACATCTCCGGTTGTTGCTGACAGCTCCTGTGCATCGCCTGTTGCTGCTTTTTCACCCTGCGGGCCTCCGCACGAAATGATAAATCCTGTTAATGCAATAAAGGCAGAGAGTTTTAAGAATCGTTTCATTTTTTTTTCTTGATTTGGTTAATATTCTCCTGATTGAATACAGGATTATTTTGTTTAGCTAATTAACAAGGCTTGTTTTCTTTTGTTCAATTTGTCAGACAGCCTGATTTGATTGAAAAAATGAAAACTTCTTAACAATAATTAACTGGTTTGACCCATGAATGGTTGTACATTTGCACAACAAGAAAACAAAATGCGCCTGTCAACATTTTTTCTATTTGTAATCATTCTGGTTTTTCCTGTTTCCAGGCTTTCTGCACAATCCTATGTTCTTATTAACGGCAAAGTGTGGAATCTTAAGGGTGAATCACTGGTAGGCGCCCATGCCCTGAATACAACCAGGAATTATGGAACTTTTACTGATTCGGAGGGAAAGTTTTTCTTAGTGATGGCAACCCAGGATTCACTGAAAGTGAGTATGATAGGCTATAAACCATTCTACTTTAAAATTCCTGTCGGGCTTTCTGCGCAATCCTACAGTATTAATGTTACGCTTGTTTCTGACACTATGCTTCTGAAAGAAGCTACCATCAGACCTTATCCTTTAACATACAGGGAGTTCAGGCAGGAATTTATTTCTTTAAATCTTCCGGAGGAAGCTGCCTTGAAACGGCTTCAACTTCCGACAGAGCCTTACAGATCAAAATATACTACACCTGAAGGTTATCTTGCACTTCCCGGTCCCGTCTCCCTGCTCTACAATGCGTTTAGTAAAGAAGCCAAAGAACTTCGTAAGTTACAGGCTATCAGAGAACAGGAAAATCTCCGGAATAAATTGTTATCAATTATTGCACTGGAAGTTCTGTTGTACAGATATGGATGTGAAACCACTGATGATATTGACGCATTGATATTTATGTGTGGAATAACCAAAGATTACCTGAATTCAACACCCCATTATCTGATCGCACGCCGGATCAGTGCCTGTGGTTATACATTCAAAAACAGCCGCAATTAGTCAGGTTTCTTTGAAAAAACTGAACCAATAATCCTGATATTTGTTAACAAAAATAGCCACCTGGTTCTTTAACCATATTTCCTGCTTATGAATACAAAATCAATCAAAGCTTCAAGCCTCCCAAGCCCGGCAAATTTGCCTGATAAAACAGAAATTCTGGATGACTATCGGATTGCCTTTGAAAGCAGGCAAGCCAGTTTGCTGGGCCGGCGTGAAGTTTTAACAGGAAAAGGTAAGTTTGGGATTTTTGGCGATGGCAAGGAAGTTCCCCAACTCGCAATGGCGAAAGTATTTAAATCAGGTGACTGGAGATCAGGCTATTACCGCGATCAGACTTTTATGATGGCTGCCGGAATGATGAGCCTTGAAGAGTTCTTTGCCCAGATTTATGGTGATACCGATGCTATATTTAATCCGGGTACCGCCGGCAGGGTAATGAACAATCACTTTGCCACCCGCAGCCTTGATGATAAAGGAAACTGGAAAAACCTGGCAACGCAGAAAAACAGTTCCGCCGACATCTCCCCTACTGCCGGTCAGATGCCCCGCCTGCTGGGGCTGGCGC
>JAAXUD010000263.1 GCA_013336205.1 Lentimicrobium sp.
CCTGTGTTTTGTGACAGGTAAGTGCATAAGCAAACTTAGCCTGCACCGCATTGTAATAGGGGTTGCTTTTAACCTGAGCCATCCGTTCATGTTTGGAGGGAATTTCAGTATAATCAAGCATGATTTCATCAAAGAGTTTCTGAAGTTCAGCCTGTGGCAGCGAGGGAGAATCCAACACCATAGAATCGAGCAGTAATTTTATATCTATCACCTCCTGATCGGGATAATCAACCAACTGTACACTTACATCAGCGAAGCGGTAGCCATACATTTCACCGGTCTTGAGTATCCGACGCACCTCTGCCATATCACCATTCGCAATAAAACCTGCTTTGGAACCAGAGGGTAGCCAGAAATAGTTATTCCGGGTAACCATAATGATATCGCCTGCCGACAGCTCTGTTTCGCGGAAAAGCATACGTGCCCGCACCTCGTTGTTGAAAAGATTGGCCCGCTTGTTAGAGCGTGTAATGATTACAGTATTTTCAACGCCGAATCTGCTGTGGCACGAATTCAGCGCATCTTCAAACATTGAACCGTCTATCTGCTGTATATCACTGAATCCGGCCAGTTTGAAAAACGGCAGTTCAGGTTTTTCGGCTCCTGCCTGGCTGCGAAGCATTGTCGCATTGGTGAGAATTCCACTTTCAAGTGATTGCCGCACAACTTCGCGAAGCTCAAAGGAGGAGATGTCGAGATGATAAGATCGCTGAAGAGTTTCCAGTTCAAGGGCCGGACTCTGGTCGGTGCCAACCGGAGGCAATTGGGCGCTGTCGCCAATAAGCAGCAATTTGCAGCCTTCGCCGCTGAACACAAATTTGATCAGGTCGTCGAGCAAATCGCGGTTTGAATAAATCCCCTGATCGGCCGAAGCGCCCGAACCAGGGATCATCGAGGCTTCATCCACAATAAACAAGGTGTACTTGTGTGGATTAGGGGCGAGACCCATGGCAAGTTTACCATCAGGCCTGGCAACGGAACGGTAAATCTTCCGGTGAATGGTATTGGCCAGCTTTCGCGAATAGCCTGCCAGAACCTTTGCAGCCCTTCCTGTCGGGGCCAGCAATACCGACTGCATACCAACAAGCGGCAAGACCCTGACCAGGGCGCTGACGAGTGTTGTTTTACCAGTTCCGGCATAGCCTTTAATCAGAAATGAGGGCTGTTGCTTAGGCACAGGCTTTGTGGCTACAAAATCGGCCAATTGAGTGATCAGCGTTGACTGCCCCTCTGTAGGTTCGTGACCTAATTCCAACAATATTTTTTCGACAATCTGCCGGCTGTTCAATTCCATCATAAGGTAAATCCAAAAACGCTGCTTTAAATCAATTCTGTTTCTTCAATTGTTCTTTATACTACTTTCCGGTCTTCATTCTTTCATCGGATCAAATTCAGATATAAAACATATATCCTTTACCTTCCCGAAATTTGATTTACCTGCATCACATAATTGAATGCGACCAGTAATCAGAAAGGATATCCTATCCCAAAATTCCAGTTTATGTCTTTCATCTGGAATTTTGAAGAGCGGAACCACTTGTTATCAGCATCTTCACCAGGATCATAAAGCGGTAAACCAGCATCAATCCTGAAAATAAAAATACTAAAGTCAAACCTGAATCCAAGTCCGGCATCAAAAGCCATTGTTTTAAACATCCGGTCAAAGGTAAAGTTACCTTCCGGAAAATCTTCATTTTCTTTAACAAGCCAAATATTCCCGGCATCAGCAAACAAGGCGCCTTTAAGGAAACTATAGATCGGAAACCGGTATTCCAGGTTCGCTTCAATCCATAAATCTCCAATTTTTTCGAACGAAACCGAATCGTTCGCCTGATATCCCCCCGGGCCAAGAGATCTTGCCGGCCACCCCCTCATGCCATTGGCACCTCCGGCAAAGAATCCTTTTTCAAAAGGCAGAGAACTGGAATTCCCGTAAGGGCGCCCTATCCCGAATGCAACACGGTAAACAACCTTATGATTCTCAGAAATCGGTTTATAGTAGCGAAAATCAAAGTCTCCACGAAAGTATTGCGCGTATTTAATTCCAAACATGGTATAATCACCATTTTCATCAGGAGTCGCATTACTGACCGTGCTGAAAAAATTAAGCAGATTTCCGGCTGTTTCCAGGTTCATCCTGAAATAAAAGAAGTTACTTTTCGACTGCAATGATTGATTATTAAAAATATAGGAATATTTCATTGCCATAATCAGGTGGTCAGTGTACTGATTAAGAAAGCGAACGTCGTTCAGGCTGAGCAGATAATCATTGAAGGCACTGTCGCGAAGGATACTGACAGAACTGACATCAATCGGCGAGAAGATGTGGAAGGAGGTTTCTGATGCCTTCCATTCATAGCCCAGCGAAATGGATGAAATATAACGAAGGTATTCAGGTCGTTTTTGATAATTAAATCCCAGTGCAACACTTGTAATAGCCCTCGAATTCTGGCCCGGATGATATATTCTGATCGGGCTCAGCAGCGTTGGAAAAATAAGCCCGGCCTGAAAACCACCTTCCAGCGAGTTGAAAAGCCAGCTGTCGCTTTCATCCTCAACACCAAGTGGCGGCCTGATTTCCATTGCCCCATACAACCTGAGTCTGAGCGTTTCGGCTCCCCTGAAAATATTACGGTTCTGGTAATTCAAACTACCGCCCAATCCTACAAAGCCACCGGCATTGGTCCCTTCTGCTTCTATTGTATACATATTTACCGGCGATCTGACCATTCTTATATCACAATCCAGCAAACCCAGCTTTCCAGCCGTCAGTATGCTGTCGTTCACATTCTTTGGAGGTAGCACATTAACGGAAACAAAACGGGTTAATGCCATATTCTGTAACCGATTGTAGGTAAGGTTGATATTTTTCTGGTTAAATGGCTCTCCTGGTTTTATAAAAATAGAACGGGCAAGTGCTTCTGACCTAAGCCTTGGTTTTTCATTATAAATCTGGAAAAAATCGGGATTTTTGCGCCCTGTTAAATCAGGGTCCTTATAATAGGCAAGCGTATCATAATCCTTAATCGTATCTCCTGCAATTACCCGTTGGCTGGTATGAACGAAAACATTATTAAAAAAATACCGTAAATGGGGCGGTCCGGGACTGGTATCGGCAGGCGAACCCGGCATTACATTACTATTTCTTAGGCTTTGAATTATAATGCTGATATTCGCAATACGCTCCCGTGCGTTGGTATCAATTTCAAAGAAAATATACTCGCGCATAAAGGCAAAGTAACCAATATCCTTCAGTTCCCTTGTTAATCGCTCTCTTTCATCACGAATAAGATATGCATCATATTGCTTGCCGGGTTTCAACAGAGATCCTCCCTGAAACTGATTGACAAAATAAGAGATGCTGTCGTCTTTTATTGAATAGCTGATGGCACCGAGTCTGAATGGCTGAGAAGTATGGGTCTGGTACTCTACCTGCGCCCTGGCCCCTTTGAATTTAATTCTGCGGGTAACCTCAGCCCCAAAGTAACCTTTGTTATTCAGGTATACTTTCATCGGGATAAGGGAATTATCTATCAGCGCAGAATCAATCAGCACCGGAGGCTCTCCGGGATGGGTTCGCATCCACCGCTTAAACTTAGAATCTTTTCCACCACTAAACGCATCATAAATCCAGACCTTATGATTGATTACCCCAAGAAACCTGCGATTGGGCTTTGGTTGTGCAAAGTTGGTTAAATCATAAACAGAAATTCCTGACCTGTCAGTCTTAATGGAATTAGCTGAAAGCATATACCCTCCCCTTTTCTGTACTTTTTTAGAAGGGCTACAGGACATTACCCCAGCCATTAAAAGAGCAGATAAGAAAAACAGAAAAAAATATCTGAGACTGATTTTATACATATCGGGCAAAAACATGCAAATTTAGTGTAAACTTGAATGTACTTAGGTTTATTTAGCGGAATAAGTGAATTAATGGCATATATTAGTCCGGTAATTTTAAGAATAGCACCTTAAAAACAATGTATTTTTAAAAAAGATTACATTTATTTTGGAAATCTGTTGCAGGATTGAAAATAGTGTTTAAATTTGCAGCCTCATTCGGAACAACAACTTTCCGCTTGTCCTGAATCTACAGGAACATTGAAATAAAGGGAGCATAGCTCAGCTGGTTCAGAGCACCTGCCTTACAAGCAGGGAGTCGGGGGTTCGAATCCCTCTGCTCCCACAAAATAAAAGCCACTTATTTGAGTGGCTTTTTTATTTTAATACTCAGTAAAAAGTTAGATACATGTTTGTTTTTCAGTAAAATAAGCATATATATAACAAGTTGAAGCATTATTTTTCAGTACGTACAAGAAAAGAAGGAAGGCCGGGAAACCCCTTTTCCCGGCGAATCGTAAACCTTTTTAAGTAAGGCTGTGATGTCCGAACGATAGATTTTCAGGTTTGTTCTCAACCCAAGCTTTTCTGAAAATTAAAAAATTGTCAAAGAACTGCCGGGAAGGCTTAGCCTGATACTTAAAAAATAACGGAGTATTGATGTCTCTATTGCCGGTTTTCATTAGCTTTACAAACTGTAAACCGGAAATGACCGGGGAATTTCAGTCAAAAAGAAACAAACATGTACCCATTCAGGATTGGATTTGGTTATGATGTACATCAACTGGTAGAAGGCCGCCCGCTTATTATTGGTGGTGTGAAGATTGATCATGTTAAAGGAGCGCTCGGACATTCAGATGCTGATGTTTTACTTCATGCGATTTGCGATGCCCTGCTCGGCGCTGCCGGTTTGCGCGACATAGGTTTCCATTTTCCGGATTCATCAGCTGAATACAAAAACATCGACAGCAGGCTTCTTTTAAAGCAAACCATTGCCCTGATCACTGAACAGGGTTGGAAAACCGGGAATATTGACTGTACCATCGCTTTGCAAAGCCCTAAAATTGCCCCCTACATCACCGGAATGCAGCTCAATATCCAGGAGATTGTTGGCTCGGAACCCGGCACTATATCAGTGAAAGCCACCACAACCGAGC
>JAAXUD010000811.1 GCA_013336205.1 Lentimicrobium sp.
CATCCTTACTCCGGAAATAGGTTTATCTTTGTGATCCCCAATTTTAAATCGTTGATTATGCCCGATTCAATAAAAATCTGTATTGCCGGGGCTGGTACCATCGGGACCGCACTTGGACATATACTGGCCGAAAAGGAGAATCTTGAGGTCATTTTACTCTCCGTTGAAGCTGATGTAGTTAACGATATTAATACGAAACACATTAATACCACCTATTTTCCGCAGATAAGGCTAAATCCCGGGCTAAAGGCAAGTGGTGACAACCTGGTACTAAAGTCGGCCGATATAATCTTTCTTGCGCTTCCTTCAACAGTAGTTGTTCCCTATATTAATACTGTTAAGGATTTTATTAGGCCCGACACATTGCTGGTCAATCTGGCCAAGGGTTTTGGAAGTGATAAAGAAACAATAGTTACCGACCTGATGAAGTTGATCTCAAATCCGGTTTGTACACTCAAAGGTCCAACGTTTGCGCGTGAACTGATTAACCACATGCCCACAGCTATGACGGTTGGGGCTAAAGATGAGGCTGTTTTTAAATTGCTGGGTTCTGTTTTTGAAACTACGACGATTCATGCTGATTACACCACCGATGTTACCGGCGTTGAAATTCTCAGTATTCTGAAAAATATTTATGCCATAATCATTGGGATTGTTGACGCTCATTTTGATTCGCCTAACCTGAGGTTTATGATTTTTACCAGGGCCTTTAACGAAATGAGGCATATTTTATTGAAATACGGAGGCAAACAGGAAACCATGTTCAGGTATTGCGGCATCGGGGATTTTGGTCTGACCGCCCTGAACGACCTGAGCCGTAACCGAACCCTGGGGCTCTTAATCGGAAAAGGATTCTTTACCGATGATATTTCAGGAAAAGTTGTATTGGAGGGCAGAATTGCCGCTGGTATTATTACAGAGCAATTACATGCTATGAAAATGCCGGAATCAGAATACTATATGCTGAATGAGTTGAATCAGATCTTTGCCGGAGGTTATAACATAAAAAAATTCATCGGTAATATTGTCAGTAACGAGTTACCCCCAAAGCCAACCAACGGTCATTGATTTAGCGGCTGATTTTATCCAGACACCCGGCCAGCCGGACGGTGAGTTGCTTTCTTGAGTACTTTTCTATTCCCTGGCTATCGACAGCTGATTTGCCCGATTTAAAGTTTGCGTACAGTTGCCGGATGGCTTGCTGCATCCCTTTAAAATCTGAGTTTTCAATCACATATCCCGATTTTGTTTCCGTAATCACCTGGGCTGCGTCACCATCCAATGGCCCAATGCACAGTATTGGCCTGTGAGAAGCCATGTATTCAAAGAATTTTCCGGGCAAAATGACTTTTGCATTCGGCGTTTCGTTGATAAGCAGCAATAATACCTGTGATTGCTGTTGTACCCTGATTACTTCGTTGTGTGGAAGGTAGCTTACTTTATTCACGAATTTTCCCAATCCTGCATTTTCAATACTGTCACTTACTGAGTAATCGACACTGCCAACCAGTTTAATTTCAAGGTCGGAGGCAAAATCCTGATTCATTGTAGCTTCGGCATTTAAAACCCTCCAGAGTACCTCCGGATTCCTGGTTTTTACCATGGTGCCAATGTGCGAAATGGAAAACTTATTGTCTGTTTCAACTTTTTCAGTCAAAACATCGTCTTCATCGTAGCCGTTGGTGATTATTGAATACGCGCGATTGTGAATTTTAATAAAATCACTTTTCATCGAATTGCTGATCACCACCACTTCATCAGCCTGTTTCAGCACGCTGAGCTCTTGCCTGTGGTGTTTTTTATCGGCCCAGGCTGTCAGCATCAGCTCATGGTAGAAATCTATATTTGTCCAGGGATCGCGAAAATCAGCAAGCCAGGGCAGACCTGTCCTCTTTTTAACGCCCAGAGCGATCATATGCATTGAA
>JAAXUD010000812.1 GCA_013336205.1 Lentimicrobium sp.
ACTTTTTTGCCTCCAGGATGCCTCCTTTAAAAAAAAAGCACCTACATAATTAAATGTAAGTGCCTGATTATTAGTTGTCGGGGTGAACAGACTCGAACTGTCGACCCCTTGCACCCCATGCAAGTACGCTAGCCAACTGCGCCACACCCCGAAACCTTCTCCGAAACGCAAAAAGATGCTTTGCATTTGGAGGGGCAAAATTAAGAATTTTTTAGTCTTCCCTGCAAATTTGATGAATTATTTGTTTTTCATCTGTAACTGCCATTTTGTCTAATTGTTAATATATTGTTAAACAGTGATTTAAACTTTTGGCATATTTTTGGGCTATCGGCTACTTTCTATTAACTTTGGAAATTAATAATTCAACTCAAAAATTCGAAGAATGAATCAGGATATTGAAAAAATTGAATGCCTTATCATCGGATCAGGCCCTGCCGGCTATACTGCCGCTATTTATGCTGCCAGAGCAGATCTTAAACCGGTTGTTTTTCAGGGGCTTCAGCCAGGTGGTCAGCTTACTTCCACTACCGAAGTTGATAATTTTCCCGGATATCCGGATGGCGTTCAGGGTCCGGATATGATGATCGATCTGCAAAAACAGGCTGAGCGTTTTGGTACCGATATGCGGTGGGGCATTATCTCTCAAGTAGACTTTTCTGCCAGACCTTTTTTAATTACAGATGATAATGGTAAGAAGATGCTTGCAGAAACTGTCGTTATTGCCACTGGTGCAACAGCAAAATGGATGGGTATCGAGTCAGAGGCTAAGTACAACGGGCATGGCGTATCTGCCTGCGCAACCTGTGACGGATTTTTCTTTCGTGGTCAGGATATGGCTGTTGTGGGCGGTGGCGACACTGCTTGTGAAGAAGCAAGTTACCTTGCCAAACTTGGCCGTAAAATTTACATGATCGTTCGTCGTGATGAGTTGCGCGCCAGCAAGGCTATGCAGACCAGGGTTATGAATACCCCCAATATTGAGATACTATGGAACAGCAAGACCAAAGAAGTTGTTGGCGATGGGAAAACTGTGACAGGCGCATTAATTGAGAATGTGAAAACAGGAGAAATCAGACAGATTGATGTACAGGGCTTTTTTGTCGCAATTGGTCATACTCCTAATACAGATTTATTCAAAGGTCAGATAGACCTGGATGAAAACGGATATATAAAAACCATTCCTGGCTCAACCAGGACCAATGTTCCGGGTGTTTTTGCAGCCGGTGATGTTCAGGATCATATTTTCCGCCAGGCAATAACTGCTGCAGGAACAGGCTGCATGGCCGCTATCGAGGCTGAACGTTTCCTTGCTACGGCAGAGTAAACATGTTTTATTTGGGAGATATTGTCTGTCTGTAATTATTAAAAGAAAAAAGAGGCTGTCTGATCATCAGACAGCCTCTTTTTTCTTTCATTAAATTATAAATCTAATATTTATTCCGGGGCTTATAGGAGCCGGGCTTTTTGTCATTACGACTGTCTGAACCCCAGCCTGGTTTCTTGCTTTTTCGTGCATCAGAACCATAGCCTGGTTTTTTCTTCCGGCTGAATAAAGGTTGATCTCCTTTATCGTCGCTGTAGCGGTTTCTTTTCTGAGGAGCAGCTTTTTCCGATTCAGGCCTTTCTGAAGCCTGTTCTATCCTGACTCCATCTGGATTTAAATGCTCGTCGGCGAAGGCTTTCAACACCTTGGTTACAGATTTGTTGTCGATTTCAACGAAACTATAACTATCGAGAATGTCAATACGGCCGATCTTGATTTC
This sequence comes from Lentimicrobium sp., assembly GCA_013336205.1. Lineage (GTDB taxonomy): Bacteria > Bacteroidota > Bacteroidia > Bacteroidales > Lentimicrobiaceae > Lentimicrobium. The sequence continues at coordinate 1,764 of JAAXUD010000812.1, forward strand.
CCTTGTCCTGGTAACTTCGTTGATCAGACCGATAATCTGAGGTGGCAAAACCTTATCCTTGCGGCCTATGCTGATAAACATCCGGCTAAATTGGGATGTTCCATGTTCACCGCGGAATTCACGTGGTTCGCGTGGTTCTCTTTTTTCGCGTGGGCCGCGGC
>JAAXUD010000813.1 GCA_013336205.1 Lentimicrobium sp.
TTAAGTAAGGAGATTAACAAATCACATAAACTCGTATTTACAGGATTAGGATCTCCGGAAAGACACGGGCAAAGAAATTATGGACTCACAAAAGAACAATTTGATCAGTTTGGAAATAAATACAACCCAAATTGGGGAGAATACAATGGCCAGATCAATAGCCTTTCTGAAAATTTCTATCATAAGCCTCAGTTATCATTAAACCATTATTGGGAAATTAATGAAAAAACAATGCTTGCCTCTTCGGTTTATCTTTCCTTTGGTACCGGAGGTGGCAAATATTCAGAGTCATTTATGAACCCAGCAGCAAATAGTTACAGAAAAAACAATCAGATTGACTGGGATCAGATATATCTGCTGAACAGCAATAATGCTGACACTTTTCAGCTTGCCAATGGTGAAACAGTCAGTGGTTATTCAAAGATAACCCAGACCAATTACCTGGCTGACCATGTCTGGTTTGGAGGATTATCCACCTTAAATTATCAACTAAATGAAAAACTAAAATTTATTACCGGAATACACGCCAGATATTTCAAATCAAATCTCAGGGAAGAGATTAGTGATCTGATGGGTGGTAATTTCTGGGTTGATACTTATGCGTGGGCTATTGAAGGAATTGGAGGCAGGGAACAGATTAAAAAAACCGGAGACATAATAAACGTTGATAACGACTCAAGGGTTGATGTTATAAGCTACTTTGTTCAGGCTGAATACTCTTCTGGCCGTTTTCATAGTTTTATAGCATCGACCGTCAACAACACCTGGTACAGACGTTACGACAGGATTAATTACATTGAAGACACTAAAAGTGAACTGGTTACCAAACCGGGAGCTGATATTAAAACAGGGATCAACTTTAACATTGACAAGCACAACAGCCTGTATTTAAATGCAGGATACTATTCTAAAGCTCCGTATTTTAAATTCGTATTTGCCAATTTCAGCAATGCAGTGGTTGAAAATCCGGTCAATGAAAAAATCTCCTCAGCTGAAATTGGGTACAATTATAGTAAATCATTGACAATGATTAATATAAATGCATATTATACCCTTTGGAAAAACAAGTCGCTGCTTTCTAACGAAAATATCCAGCTTGAAAACAATACCGAGACCAGAGCGCTTATTAAAGGCCTGGATGCATTGCATAAGGGCATTGAACTGGAAATAAACACTCAGATTACTCCTAATCTAAATATTGGCGCCACCTCCTCACTCGGTGACTGGCGCTGGAAAAACGATGTGAATGCATTGCTTTATGACGACAACCAGGTACTTATTGATTCTACCTCAGTTTACGTAAAAAACATAAAAGTTGGCGATGCACCTCAGTTTACCATTGGCTTGCAGGGGGAGCTCCGGCTTTTAAGAGATTGGTCGATTAATGCCAACTGGATGTATTATGGCAATTTATATGCTAATTTCGACCCAGCCGGACGTAACAATCCTGATGACAGAAGCCAACCATATCAGATACCTGATTATGCACTGGCCGACCTTCATATAGACTATAATTTCAACATTGGCGTTGTTAATGCAGTTGCTGGCTTTAGCTGTTTTAATGTTTTAGATTCAGAATCAATCATGCGGGGTGAAGATGGGGCAACGCATCAGATTGATTCATTTGTTGGCTTCTGGTCACCCGGACGTACCTTTAATTTTTCATTAAAATTCGGTTTCTAGGTAAAAACAAGCTTCTAAACCAAAGCTTTAGTTCAATGACTTAATTACCTTGTCCAATACCTCGGTGACCTTGCACGACAAATCTGTAAGTGCAGGATTACCCACGGATGCCATAACATTTTTCGGGTTAATAGCAGCGACTTCGCACTTTCCATCGCCCCTATCCTGAACAATTACGTTGCAGGGAAGCATTAAACCTATTTTATCTTCCGAAGTAAGCGCATTCAATGCAAAACCAGG
>JAAXUD010000814.1 GCA_013336205.1 Lentimicrobium sp.
ATCGCACTGATGATTTTGCTGTTGCTTCTTAACCCAATGCTGGTTAAGTCATTGCACCGGCATTCGCCTGATCATCCGGGGTGCGGGAAAAACCTTCCTTCAGGGCTGAATCATGCCCATACACACAAGGTGCACTGTGAAATCTGCACTTTTGAATATGTAACTGCCATCATAGAAGAGCCTTATGTTGATGATGTTTTTCGTCCTGAACTGAGCGAAAACATGACCGCGCTTCCTTTTTCCGTACCCTCCTTAAACATTATTTTCTCCCCGCTTCGCGCACCTCCGGCAGTTCGGTAATACCAATCCTCTGAGATCCGAATTTCCTGAGCTAACTCACCAAATACATCCATTTGGCTGAAAGAAAACCCTTTCATTGATCCTTGCCCGGATTTTCTAATTCCTGGTAAAGCACAACCATAATACAGACAATTGAAAAGGCTACCCCACAGCCCGGCGGACCACTCATGAGTTTCGCAACTGCAATAGCTCACAGGATATTATTAATTCATTGATTCACTTATAAATAGGGCATTGATTAATCGCCTTCCCATGTAGTCAGCCAATCAACTATGAAAAAAGTTCTAGCCATTTGTGTATTGATCGTCGTATATCAATCAGCCGTCGCACAAAACAAATTATCGGGGAAAATAACTGACCAGAACAATCATCCTTTAGCAGGCGCCAGTGTTTTCATCGCCGACATAAACAAAGGAACAGTTTCAGACAATAAGGGAAATTACGAACTTCAAAATCTGCCGGAAGGCAGAATTAAAGTGCAGTTTTCTTACATTGGTTACACCAGTCGCCTGCTTGCTGTTGAATTAAAAGGCGGTGGTTCGGTATTGGTGGACATTACCTTACATCAAACAGCGATAGAGGCCGATGAAATTGTTATTTCGGGAGGGTACAACTCTACCCAGCATGAAAATGCTGTAAAAATTGATGTGTTAAAAATTCCGGGCAATGCTTTGGCCCTTACACCAAATTTTGCTGAAATACTCACCCAGGTCCCCGGTGTTGATATGATCTCAAAAGGCAGCGGGGTATCAAAACCGGTGATCCGTGGACTTTCACTCAACGACATCCTGGTTCTGAACAATGGCGTTCGTTTCGAAAATTATCAGTTTTCCGATCATCATCCCATGGGTATTGATGAATTCGGAATTGAAAACGTAGAAATAATCAAGGGGCCTGCCTCGCTGTTGTATGGCTCAGATGCCCTTGGGGGGGTAATCAATTTTATAAAGGAGAAGCCAGCCCCGGTTGGTCAGATTGCAGGTGATTACAATCTGCAGTTGTTCTCCAATTCTATGGGAATGGCCAGCAATCTTGGGATTAAAGGCGCAACAGGCAAAGTGCACGGGGGCCTCAGGTTTGGCCTGAAAAGCCATGAAGATTATCTTCAGGGAGGGGGAACATTTGTTCCGAATACCCGCTTCGGAGGAAACTCATTCATCGCGAACACCGGTTTTACAAACCGGAAAATGTCGCTCAACCTGTTTTATGATTTCAGTAGCTACAAAACGGGTATTGCCGAAGAAGATGCGGTTGATATTATAAATCAGCAAGGCCGGGGCAGAAAACCGGAAATTTTTTACATGTTGACCGGCAATCATTTACTCTCGATGCGGAATAACTTCTTTATTAACAGATTCAAACTGGAAGTCAATTCAGCCTTTCAGAAATCCGGATTGATTCACTTTGAGGGGCCTGATGAGATTTCTATAGAAATGGCTTTGCAGACACTCACTTACGAGACGCGTCTTTATCTTCCATCGACCGGCCGATCAGATTTTATCATCGGGTTTCAGGGTTTAAACCAGTTGAATACCAACCTCAACAACAGGGAAACCATGCTGCTTCCCGATGCAAAAATCAGCAATTACTCGGCTTTCACACTGCTTCAATATACTTTCCTGG